>JBCCTX010000291.1:0-9711 GCA_039197765.1 Bacteroidota bacterium | reverse complement strand
AGGAAGGTAGTAGGCCAAATGTGCTTATCATCTACACCGATGACCACAGGTATACGGGGGTCCACGCCTTGGGCGGACAGGCGGTTCATACCCCCAATTTAGACGAACTGGCTGCCAGCGGAATGGCATTTACCCGAGCCTATTTGATGGGATCTTTTAGTGGAGCTACTTGTATTCCAAGTAGAGCTATGCTGCATACAGGGAGGCATTTATTTAGCTTGGAGGGGATTGGACATACAATTCCTCCTGAACATAGAACCCTAGGAGAAGCCTTTATGGAGTCAGGTTACTATGCCCATTTTATTGGTAAGTGGCACCAGGATTTTAACTCTCTGGCAAGGTCCTTTGACAGCGGCGGAAAATTATGTGGGAAGCCTCGCTATTTGACCGACCAGTTTAGAATGCCATTTAGTGATTGGCAAGCAGATGGAGCCTATACAACAGAGAAGGCCTATCTATTGGAATACAACAAAGAGGGAGATATAGTGCAGCGTCCTCTCAACCCATCGGACAAACGCGGTCCTATAGGAACGGAAAAGACAGGCCCACACGTATCCAATGTCTTAGCCGATGAGGCCATCAACTTTATTCAAGGGTACAACGAGACCAAGCCCTTTTTCATGTATTTGGCCTTTCCTACACCCCATGATCCTCGCCAAGCTCCTGTAAAGTATAAGGAGATGTATCCAGAAGCAGAAATGGAATTACCCCCTTCCTACATGGCCCAACATCCCTTTGACAATGGGCATATCGTATTGCGTGATGAGTTGCTAGCGGATTGGCCACGTACCCCGGAAATTATCCAAAAACACCTTTCGGATTATTATGCAATTATAAGCCATTTGGATGCCCAAATCGGACGTGTGATCGACGAATTGAAAGTTAGGGGTGTATACGATAATACCCTAATCTTCATGGCAGGTGATAGCGGATTGGGGGTAGGGAACCACGGTCTGCTTGGCAAGCAAAATATATACGATGAAGATGGAGTACATATTCCCTTGATCATTTCTGGAGGAGTAATCCGAGCAGAGAACCAAGGCAAACGCATAGATGCTTTATGCTATATCCATGACATCATGCCTACCATATGTGAATGGGTGGAAATACCCATACCCAAAAGCGTTCTAGGCAAAAGTTTGGTACCTGTAATTGAAGGAGAAGAGGAACAAATCAGGGAGTATACCTATCACGCATATCGCCAGCACCAGCGTGCACTCAGAAAGGGGGATTACAAGCTCATAGAATATGTACGTGCCCCTGATTCCGATAGAAAAGGAGGAAACTTTGTAGCAGGTTCTCGCGTGACACAGCTCTTTAACCTAGCTGAGGACCCCTGGGAGGTATTGAATCTGGCAGACTTTCCTGAATACAAGGAGCGGGTATCTGTTATGCGGCAAGAGCTGAAAGCAGTGGCCCAGGAATTGGGAGATGTTGCCGATGGAGAGCGAACGAGAGTTGACTTCTGGACCTATTGCAAATAAGTCCCCTTAGGGTAGGTAATATGAAGAACATCAGCAAGCAAAAACTTTTGCATATATACCGCAAGCTCATGGGTGAATATTGTGGTATTGCTATGTTTCAGGGCTATTCTGCCTTCATGATAGGGATCGTATGGGCAATCTGTTTAGCAGGGTGTGGTCCAGATTTGCCCGAATCTGTCGCAGTAGAATATCAGGCCTTAACGGGCAAGTTGGACTTCAACCAGGAAGTTAAACCGATCCTATCCGATAAGTGCTTTTCATGCCATGGCCCTGATAAAGCCAACCAAAAGGCGGGCTTGCGCTTAGATGAGCCTGAAGGTGCCTACAAGGCACTTGAAAACGCCCCTGGGAAGGTTGCGATTTGGCCTGGAAACCTTCAAAAAAGTGAAGTGTATCATCGGATTATTTCTGAAGATCCAGAACGTATGATGCCAGCCTTAGAATCTAATTTGAACCTTACAAACAAAGAGAAAGCCATACTCATCAAGTGGATAGAAGAGGGAGCCAATTACAAACCCCACTGGGCCTTTCAAAAACTGGCTGAGGTTCAGCCCCCCAAAGCCCAATATGTAGGATGGGTTAAAAATCCCATCGACCATTTTATAGCCAAAAAATTAATAGAAGAAGGTATGAGCCCCTCACCAGAGGCTTCAAAAGAACTTCTTCTCAGAAGATTGTCTTTTGACCTAACAGGACTTCCGCCTACGGAGGAAGAAATGAATGCCTTCCTAATAGATGAGTCAAGTAATGCCTTTGAAAAGCAGGTTGACAGGTTATTAGACTCCCCACATTATGGAGAAAAGATGGCGGTTGATTGGCTAGACTTGGCTAGGTATTCGGACACACATGGATATACGGTAGACTATTACAGGGATGTAAGTCCTTGGAGGGATTGGGTAATTCAGTCCTTCAACCAGAATATGAGATACGACGAGTTTATCCAATGGCAATTGGCAGGAGACATGATGCCCAATGCTTCTCAAACACAAATTCTGGCAACCACCTTTAACAGACTACACCCTCAAAACTTAGAGGATGGTATCATTGATGAGGAATACAGAGTAGAGTATGTGGTCGATAGGACCTCCGTCCTGGGAACGGCATTAATGGGCCTGACTGTCGGTTGTGCGAGATGCCATGACCATAAATATGACCCCATCTCCCAAAAGAATTTTTATGAGCTTTATAGCTTTTTCAACAATATTAATGAAGCGGGTCTCATTCCTCGTGAGTCATCCACTCCCGTACCGACCCTCATGCTCCCTACCCCCAAGCAGGATTCCATCATTGCCTACTTGAAATCTGTAACCGCGGCAAGCCAACAGCAGTTCAACGCTGCTGAGAAACAGGAAGTAGCGCATGCAGAGGAGTGGTTGACTTTAGGGGGATACCGTTCCTTGGCTCTAGGGCTTCCTACGCATGGATTGATTGCCCAATATTCGCTCAACAACCATTTAGAAAATACCACTCATCCTGGGCAGATGGGTAAAATGGACCGTGCGCGTTCGAAGGGAGAAAGGCCAAGCTTTACAGCGGGATACGCTCGACAGGGGCTTTTGATGGATGGAGATGCCTGGCTGGATTTGGACAAAGTAGGCATCTTTCAACGAAAAGACCCCTTCAGTATTGGTCTTTGGGTCAATCTCCCAGAAGCGTTGACCGAAGGGGTCATTTTTCATAAAGGGAAAGGCACGGGGCTCCATGCCTACAGAGGCTACCACCTCTATCTTCGAGAGAATAAGCTAGAGCTTATGCTGTCCCATACCGCCCCAGATAACGCTATCATAGCGCACAGTCTAGAGGAAATCCCCAAAAATGAATGGGTGCACCTGATACTCACCTATGATGGTTCTAGTCTGGCATCGGGTTTAAAACTATATCTCAACGGAAGAGAGATAGCTACAGAAGTTACTGTAGACAACCTGTACAAGGATATCATCTTCTTTGACTATGAAGATGTGATTTATCCAGAACCGATAGAGCCCGGATTGCAAATCGGTGCGCGGTGGAGGGGAGTGGGGATAAAAGGAGCAAAAGTAGATGAACTAATCGTTTATAACCGGGAATTAACAGGAATAGAGGCACTTCAGATAGCCTTGCCTGAAGCACTTAAGGCGATCACTTCAAAGCCCCCTAACCATCTATCTCAAGAGGAAAGAACCTTGTTAAAAAAATTCTACTTCGTTCGCCAATCCTCCCGGTATGCATCCTCATTGAGGACTTTGCAAGAGGCGAGGGGAGCCCTTTTTGATAGCACGGAAAACATCAAGGAAATCATGGTGATGAAGGAAATGGAGAAGCCTCGAAAGACCTATGTGCTGGATCGGGGGCTATATGACACGTACAAGGAAGAGGTCTTTCCCAATGTTCCTTCTCATATCCTGGCGTGGCAAGATAGCTTACCCAAAAACCGATTGGGATTGGCTCAATGGTTGACGAGTCCAGAACATCCCCTTACAGCCCGAGTTGCTGTGAATAGGTATTGGCAGAATTATTTTGGTCGGGGGATCGTGGGCACAACTGAGGATTTTGGCAACCAAGGGGAACTTCCCAGCCATCCAGCGCTGCTAGATTGGCTCGCAACGGAATTCGTAAATTCTGGTTGGAATGTAAAAGCCCTACAGAAGCTCATGGTTATGTCAGCAACCTACAGGCAAAGCTCCCTCGCTTCTGTGGAACAAATGGAGAAAGATCCCCAAAACGTCTTATTGGCGAGAGGGCCTAAGCTTCGGCTAACTAGCGAAATGATGCGAGACAACGCCTTGGCAGCGAGTGGATTGCTCAATCCAAAGATTGGGGGAGAAAGTGTATATCCTTATCAGCCTGAGGGTTTATGGAAAATGAATTCAAATACCTACCTACAAGACCAAGGCGATAAGCTATACCGGAGAAGTATGTATACTATATGGAAACGTACAGTCCCCAACCCAACACTATCAACCTTCGATCAACCCGATCGCAATGTGTGTACTGTACGTAGGCAAAAAACCAATACCCCTCTGCAAGCATTGGTATTACTCAACGATCCCACGTATTTAGAAGCTTCCAAAGTGATCGGAGAATGCATCACGAGAGAGGGCTCTACCCAGGAAAGTATCGCAAGGGCCTATCGGAAAATTACGGGAATAACAATAAGGGCAGAAGAACTGGAAGTCTTAACGGAACTTCAGTCGTCAGAATATGAAACTTTTTCACAAAACCAGAAAAAAGTAAAAGGGGTCCTTGCTGTTGGGGCCTATGAAATAGACCACTCCCTAGATCCTGTAATGATAGCTACCAATACCATTGTAGCTAGCGTAATCCTAAATTCAGATGCCAGTATTACCAAAAGATAGAAATATGAGGCTGTTCCTAAGTATGAAGAAAAGGGCTAGAGACAAGATGATCTTAAGAAAGATACCCATCTTGCTTGTGTCTTTGAGTGCCCTACTTGCCTGTAGGAAGGCGCCTATTGAGAACACAAACGGTTTCCCTTTTCAGCTCCCCAAAGAGAAACCCAACAGAGAGATGAGCGCTGCTATGGATCGGATCTACACCGACTATGAGGCGCCACAACCCGAGCACAACGAGCTCTTTAGCCAGTTCAAATACACAGAGCTTAAAGGGTTTGACTATAATGACCAGGATGGGACGCTTTCTCGCCGCGATCCCTCAAAAATCCTGTTACACGGGGACACCTACTATGTCTGGTATACCCACAGACATACTCCGACTCCCCCACAAGGTGCAGCAACATCTAACGATACCATTCCCTCTACGGATTGGGACCTTGCGGAGATTTGGTATGCTACTTCCAAGGATGGCTTCACCTGGGAAGAGCAAGGGGTAGCTATCAAACGTCCTGAAAAGCCCCTTGTGGGTTGGCGTTCTGTTACGACCACAGATATCTTGGTATGGAAGGATAAGTACTATCTGTATTATCAGGGCTTTATGGAGGCTAGTGGAAAACGGGGCGACGATTGCCCGGTAGCCGTCTCCTATGCCGATTCACCTGATGGCCCCTGGACCCCTTACAACCAGATCGTTATCCCAAATGGCGCGGAAGGGGAATGGGACCAGTACTCTATCCATGATCCCTACCCTCTCGTGCACAACGGAAAGATTTACCTATACTACAAATCAGATTTTGGCGAGAAACCTGATAAGGTACGCATGCAAGGCCTTGCCATAGCCGAAGATCCGCTTGGACCTTTTACCAAACACCCCCTGAATCCCGTGATAACCTCTGGACACGAAACTTCTTTGTTCCCCTTCCATGGAGGAGTGGCCGCCTTGGTATATAAGGATGGTCCAGAACACAATACCATTCAATACGCTGAGGATTGGGTAAACTTCGAAATCGCTTCAATTACAGAACTTATGCCCTGGGCAGGAGCGCCCCATGTACCCGATGCCTTTACCGATACGGAGGATGGACGGGGAATTACCTGGGGTTTAGCCCATTTTATCAATGCCGGAGGAGATTGGGATCGGTTCAGTTCTAAACTGGTCCGCTTTGACTGTGATTTGAGCCTTGACCTCCATGACCCCGAAATGAAGGGTCATAGAGTAAATCATCGACCGGATGTGTATTACCGTCAAGGCTTGAGCGAAAAGCAATTAAAACGAATTATGGGAGAGTAGAACAATAGATAATTCAGTAATGCTGATAAAAGCCCTAAATAGGCTTTATATTAATTTTTTTATCCCTAATCGACATGAAACGAATATTCCTGCTCTTTCTGGTTATTAGGTACCTGACCCATCCTGCGATAGCCCAAAGCACTTCACAACCCAACTTCGTCTTTATCCTCACAGACGACCATCGCTATGATATGTTGGGTGCCACAGGCCACCCCCTGGTTCAAACCCCCCACCTGGACCAACTGGCAAAAGAAGGTGTTCTATTTACCAATGCCCATATAACCAGCGCCATTTGTACGCCCAGTCGGGTCTCCATATTCTTGAGCCAGTTTGAACGAAAACACGGAGTGAACTTCAATTCCGGTACCAGCATGGCTCAAGAGGCATGGGAAGATTCCTATCCCGTAAGGCTAAGAGAAAATGGCTACTATACGGGCTACATTGGAAAAAACCATGCACCCATAGGAGAAGGAGGCTATCGAAGCGGAGTCATGGAAGCCTCCTTTAATTATTGGTATGCAGGACACGGACACCTTTCCTTTTACCCCAAGGATCGGCACGCCATTTTCCAAGCTGCCCAAAACGATACCCAGGTAGAACTTTTGAATGAGGGAATGGACGACTTTTTCAGCAACGAGCAAAAACTCGAAGGGGCAATACATTTTCTACAATCCCGCCCTAAAGACCAACCCTTTTGTCTCAGTATAGCTTTTAATTTACCCCATAGTGCCAGTACGAGTACTATGAAATTGTTGGAAAGTGATTCTAGCCTGTATCGGACTCGGTATAGGGAGTTGGAAATCCCCCTTCCAAATCATTACATCGCGAAGAAGGATATTACTTCTCCTAAACTACCCCCAGAGATTCACTTTGCAGCAGAACGACAGACCAGCTATAACTTTGTCGATACCGAGGAATCGATCAAGGAACGTATTATTCGCAGCATGCAAACCGTTACGGGGATCGATGGATTCGTAGGAAATTTGCGAGCTACCCTTGATGCACAAGGCTTAGATGAAAATACCATCATTGTATTTACTTCTGATCACGGTTTATTCTTTGGGGAATTCGGTCTAGGGGGCAAAGCCCTATGCTACGAGATTGTCACCCATGTGCCCATGATCATGTATAATCCACTGGCACCTCATGCTGCAAAGGGGAGTGTTTCAGATGAATTGGTACAAACCATAGACATTGCCCCTACTTTGCTGGCTTATGCGGGTATAGAAATTCCCAAGTCCTACCAGGGAGAAAACCTCACCCCTTTGCTGGAAGGGAAAGACCAACAGGTGCGGGATTACCTGTATACCGAAAACCTCTGGTCCAATCACTTTGGGAATCCCCGTTGTGAATCTGTGCAAAATAAAGATTGGAAATACATTCGTTATTACAAGAATGAGAACCTACGCGCCTCTGTAAAAATAGAAACGGCTAAACTATTTGGGATCAAGCAAGCCGATATGATGTACAAACAGTATGATCCTGACATCGCGCGGTATAGATACTATGTGGAGGCCCCCCTTCAAGGAGAGGAAGCGGTTTATGAAGAATTGTACCATTTGGAGGTAGACCCCGAAGAGACAGATAATTTAGCTAATGAAGACTCCTATCGACAAAAATTGGAGGAATTGAGGGGAGTTTGGAAGGAAAAAATAGCCTATGCCAGGGGAGAAGGACTGCCCAAGGTTTTGCGGTATACGAGTAATCAGTAGTAAAGAAGAACTAGCGTTTAAGTAGAAGAATTTTATCCCGACCCTTATGATTTCCTACTTCAAGTTGAAAATAAAATATTTTTGGATGGCGCTGTGTTGGATAGGGTATTCTATTCCTACAATGGCTCAGCAACAACCGAATGTCCTTCTCATAATGGCGGATGATATTGGTTTGGGCGATATTGGCTTTTATCACACAGAACGAACGGGCACGAAACCATTGGTCCCCACTCCCAACATGGATAAACTCATACGCGAGGGGATGCGGTTTGGGGATGCACATTCTCCTGCTTCTTTATGCGCTCCAACTCGTTTTTCGATGTTGACGGGAAACTTTTCTTATCGAAATTATCTTCCTTGGGGTGTATGGGCGCCTACTCGGGATGCGGGAATCGATCCAACATTCACTACGATCGCTCGAATTGCCAAGAAAGGCGGATATACCACAGCTTTTTTTGGAAAATGGGGCTTGGGGGGCTTATGGAAGGGTTTACCTGAAAATTATGCCACCCTTGAAGGGGGCGCACAAAAGCTTGGATTCGATTATTCGCTGCTATTACCCCAAGGCATTCAAAATAAGCCTTATGCCTTCTATGAACATGAAAAATGGATGAAACTGCAAAACGATTCAAAGTTGGTGCAGATTCCCTTTGAGCAGACCAAATATGGTGAAGAAGACCGAAACCGTAAACGCGAGGGAATAGGAGATTCAAATTGGGACCCTGTACTTGCCGGACCTCTTTTGGCTAACAAGGCGGTTGAATACATCCAGGAGCAAGGGAAAACCCCAACGCCTTTTTTCCTGTATTACTGTAGTCAAGCTGTTCACGTACCCCATACCCCAAGCGCCCAGCTCGATGGGATGAGGATTGCAGGATCTACCCTAGGGAATCACGGCGACATGATTAGGGAATTAGATGCCCAAGTGGGAATGATTGTAAAGGCCTTGAAAAAGACGGGGCAGTACAAGAACTCCTTAATCGTGTTTACCTCCGACAATGGCGGATTGAACCGAGATAAAGCCTTACGCGATGCAGGCCACGATTCCAGTAATGGTCTAACGGGTAAAAAAGCCTCAATTTACGAGGGAGGGCATCGTGTACCCTTTGTGGCCGTTTGGCCGGGGAAGATCGAAGCAGGTTCGGAATCTCAAGTAACAATTGTTGGGCAGGATATGGTAGCTACCTTAGCGGCCATTGCAGGTGTAGCACTCGATCAAGATAAGGTATTTGACTCCGCTGATTTATCGTCAGTGTTTACACAAAATTCAATTGCCCCCCTCCATCGGTATCTGCTACACCAGTCCCAGGCCCCAGGAGGGCCGTATTATGCCTTGCGAGAGGGGGATTGGAAACTGGTCATGAAAACCGATAGCCGTGAACATTTTGAAAGCCTTACTCCTATTGGCCTCTTCAATTTTAAAAATAAGTCCTCGGAAAGCGACGCCGATAATTTGCTTCATCAATCGGCGCATGCCGTTCGCATTGCCCAAATGAAGGAGACCTTCCTCAAATTGCGCTCAGGAGGAGCGACCACTACCTATTGATCTATAGTACCCAAACGGTTTGCTTTATACATGGGTAGGTCCAACTTTTAATAGACAATTCGCGTCACTAATAAAAGGCATGTATCATCCTACAACCTCTCACAACTATGTTTTGCAATTCTCATACATCCTGTAGCTCACAATCTTACCCCAAAGGCTACGAATACAAATCCAAAGCTAACCTCTGGGGCATTCCCCTTTTACACATTTCCTTCCGTTATGAGGCACCTCATAAACCCGTAATGGCTAAGGGAATTGTGGCCATTGGCCAATATGCCGCTGGGATAGTGAACATCAGTCAGTTTGGTATTGGCCTCATTAGCCTGTCCCAATTTTCCATTTCCGT
>JBCCTX010000290.1:0-9734 GCA_039197765.1 Bacteroidota bacterium | reverse complement strand
GGATATCCGTAAAATATGCATCTAACATTTCCCGTACTTCTCGTTCTACCTGAGTCTTATCCCAAGCATCAACAGAAGGAGGTGAACAGGAGGATAGGGCAAACCCTATCACCAATACTGTACTCAATACGCCCAAAAACTTTTTCATACCATCTATTTTAAAATCCCAAAATCAAGGACGAATCAAGGCTCGTTCAATTTGTTCTAGGTGTCGGTCGCCATGCCATAGTACTTTATCAAATAAATGCTTTAGGTCTTTGAGACCCGTATTACTATGCACAAATGGAAAGTGTCCTTTTTCTTCATAATGCTTTTCTGCTAGGTATATTACACCCTCCCTAACGGCCGTAAATATAGCTTTATTAATCTCTAGGGGAAAATGTGCATAGTCCAAAGCCTCTGACCATGCGTCTTGATCAAAGCCCCAAAGAACTTGATGTGGCTTTGAAATTGTACGGCGGATACGATCATATAAAACGGTCTCTGCATCGGCCAGGTGATGCAGAATCTGCCTAACAGACCATTTCCCCGGTCCATAGGTTTTGCTCAATTCTGATTCAGGCAATTCATAATACGCCAAAATTCTTTCTCGCTGATTCTGAAGTTGGACAAGGAGTTCCATGAGGAAAAGTTAAGACATTGGGAGAACGAGAAATAAATATCTCAAAATTTTAGAGAAATAAAACCCTTCTTACCAGGTAAATACATCCTATCCCCTATCGAAATCAACCTGTATTTTGTATTTTAAAGGTCTCTGTCGTTACTGAATTGCACAACGGTATATGATTAGTTTTGAAGAACATACCCTTCGGGACCACCAGATAAGAGCTTCTTTTTACAAGAAACTGGCAGAAATTCGGAGTATCCAGCGAAAAAATACGTTCCTGGATTATGCTGTGAATGAACACCTTTTCGATGAACTGCTAGCCATCTATGAGGAAAATAGGAAGCAGTATGAGGTGTACTATTTAAAAAATATTAAGGACTACCAGCGAGTGGTTCCAGAAGTAGAAGCACAGAAAGATAAAATGCATCAGGCGCGTTTTGCAGAAATACTTATTCTGCGCAAGCAGATTGAAGAAAGTTTGCAATCTGAAACCTACGAAGAAAACCGAAAGGCAGCCGATTACATTCAAGAGCTAACGCGTAAGACAGAGGTTTACCGAGTGGAAATGCTGCAATGGCAAAGCGAACTATATGAAACTGCACAACTGATAGATCAAGCTAAGGGGAAAATTTGGGAAGAAGATATTGCCACGTTTAAACAGGCACATCAAAGCCTAAAGGCAGCTATTTTCAGCGATCAACTCCCTCAGGTAAGCCTAGAAAATATCCCCCAGGAAGTAGAAAAGGCTCAAACGGCTCGCACCCACGCGTTCCAGGAACTCTTACAACGTGTAAAGCCCTTTCCCAAGCTGCAAAAGCGCATGTTAACCATCCAACGAAGTGAACTTTCCCGAACCGTTTTTGAGCAGCTACAAGATGGAACTGAGACTGCACGAAAATTACGGGGTTGGGTGCTAGGAAGTGCTGGGGCCTTCGCCCTTATTTTTATTGCATTTGTAGCCTTAGAGGCTCCGGGATGGATTTTTCGCTACCTAACGCGCCAGGATTGGGAAGCCGCGCAGGAGCTTAACAGCTATGAAGGGTATCAAGACTTCATAGACCGCTATCAGGAAGGAAGTTATGTAATAGCAGCAAAGGAGGCCCAATCTCAGCTCAAAACAGGTAAGATTACCGCCTACAACGAACCCAACTATGGGGAATTTTCCTATGAGGGAGACCTTAAAGATGGAAAGCCCGAGGGAAAAGGGAAAGCAGTCTTTCGAACAGGAGCAAGATATGAAGGGGAATGGGTTGCTGGTAAATTTGAGGGAAAAGGTAGATGGACAAGTGCTTCCCAGGAGTCCTACGAGGGAAACTGGATTGCGGGCAAGAAACAAGGTCAGGGAACCTTCACCTTTTCTGATGGCTCACGGTATGAAGGTAGTTGGGAAGATAATAATCCGCAAGGTAAAGGAACTCGGTATTTGGCTAATAAAGCGGTCTATGAGGGAAATTGGGCAAAGGGTAAATTAGAAGGACAAGGAAAATGGGAGGACGGAAATGGGAATCACTACCAGGGCAACTGGAACAACGGGGTTTTCCATGGAAAGGGTACATACACCTACACGGATGGCGGGCAATATCAAGGGAGTTGGAGGGCTGGAAAACGTTCGGGAGAAGGTATGTTTTCCTGGAAAAATGGGAAGAACTATTCGGGAAAATGGGAAGATGACGCGATGCATGGAAAAGGAGTTTTACGCTGGGAAAATGGGGCGGTATTTGTAGGAAACTGGCGTAAAGGTCTGCTGGACGGAGCGGGCAGCTTCACCTCGCGCTTGCGCGAGACCTATGAAGGAACATTCGTTCAAGACTCTACAGGGATTATCACACTTTTTGGGGCATCAGACCAGGTAATTCGCAGAGGAAGTTTTCAAGAGGGCTTATTTGTAACAGGAGTGAGTGGAGATAGAGGGGAGTAGAGATAGGCGCTTGAAATTTGAAAGGTAGATTCGGTTGCTTCTCCTTAAAAATCCTCTAATTCATTCAAAGATTTCTTCTCAGTTCCTACCCCTCTAAGCCTTACCCGAAGGGAATCAGCAATATAACTTGCCTCACAGTTGAGGGAGGATCTCCTGTAATTGACAGGGGAAATGAAGTTGGGTTGTGGAAATTCCATTTCCTCGTCCTCGTAAACGGTCTTCATGTATTTTGCCCAGATAGGAAGGGCAGATGCTGCACCCTGTCCGTAACTCATGTCTTGGAAACTCATTCTTCTGTCAGAGCATCCCACCCATATCCCTGTTACCAGATTGGGGGTTATCCCTACATACCAGCCATCAGAGTGCTCCTGTGTGGTCCCCGTTTTCCCTCCTATCTCATTTCTGAAATCATATTTATAGCGAAGCCTGGAAGCTGAGCCACCCGGTAAGTCCACGGTTGCCCGAAGCATCTCAACCATCATATAGGCCATATTTGGGCTCAAGGCTTGTCGGGTTTCAGGGGGGAAGCGTTCTATCACATTACCATTTTTGTCTTCAATACGGGTAACAAAATTGGGCTCAATCCATTGTCCCCTGTTTACGAAGGTACAGTAAGCTCCTGTTAGCTCCAGTACGTTGAGATCCGTAGTACCCAGACAGAGAGAAGGAACTTCTTCCAATTGGGATTGGATTCCCATCTTATAGGCATACTGTGCCACAATCTTGGGTCCTAGGTCTTTCATCAGACGGGCCGTGACCAGATTCTGAGAGGTAGCCAGCGCCTTTTTCAAAGAAATCTTTCCACCAAAATTGTTCTGAGAATTCTTAGGTGCCCAGCGTGCTGTATCCCCTGGAATATCAAAAAATACCGGCTGGTTTAATTCCATATCACAGGGTTTTCGCCCGTTGTCTAAGGCTGCTGCGTACACAAAGGGTTTGAAAGTAGAGCCTACCTGCCTTTTTCCGATGTATACATGATCGTATTTAAAGTAGCGAAAGTCGTTCCCTCCTACCCATGCTTTAATCTGGCCGTTGGTCGGGTCGATAGAAACCATACCGGACTCCAAAATTTTGGCGTAGTACTTAATGGAATCCATGGGCGTCATGACCGTATCGATGTCCCCTCGCCAGTCAAAAACCCGCATGGGAACGGGCAGCTTAAAAATTCGGTATATTTCAGCCTCAGACATATTCTGCTTAAGCAGCATTTGGTAGCGATCGGATTGCTTGATGAGTTGAGTCAAAATACTTGTATCCGTCCGGTACGGCTCTGACCCGTCAATTTGCTCATTGAATACTTCCTGCAACTCGGATAAATGTTCATGAACCGCTGCCTCAGCCCTTTTCTGCAAGCGTGAATCGAGGGTAGTATATATCTTTAACCCATCTGTGTAAATATTGTATCCTCTTTCTTCACACCAGTCCCTTAAATACAGTCGCAAGTGTTCACGGAAGTAGGGAGCAATCCCCCGAACGTGTCGGTCATCTCTTGGGATCACCTTGACGGGTAATTGCTTGATACTATCGGTATTCAGGCTATCGGGCAGAAAGCCACTTTTCACCATATTGTTGATCACAACATTTCGGCGAAACTGTACAGTATCTGGATTTCTGTAGGGATTATAGACTCCTTGCCCTTTCAACATGGCTACTAGCGTAGCGGCCTCTTCCAATTTGAGCTCTCTTGAGGTCTTGTCAAATAGATTTTGAGCAGCCATCTCTACTCCATAGGTATTCCCATAGATACTTACGGTATTGATATATGCTGTGAGGATTTCTTCCTTCGTAAATTTTCGTTCAATAATGGCAGCTACAATAATCTCCCTAAGTTTCCGCATCACATTTCGCTGTCGACCAACTGCATCAAACAGGTTGCGAGAAAGCTGCATGGTAATGGTGCTTGCCCCACTTGTAGTGCCCCGAATATATCGTATTGCCAGCGAAAGGATGGAGCTTATGTCCACACCAGGATGATGGTAGAAGCGGCGATCTTCCGTTGCAACCAATCCATCTACCAAAAAAGGAGAAACTTCATTCAAGCGGACATTTACTCGATCTTCATGCGTGAAGTAGTTTTGTAATACCACCCCATCATAGGAAATTAATTGGGTGGAAAGCTGACTCTTGGGATTCTCAATTTCATCTAGGGGAGGAACATCTGTAGCGATATATGCAATGAAGCCAATACCGCTAAGAATTGCTACCAGCACTAAGGTGAAAAATGCCAACCGAGGTTTTCGGTAACTTGCCATACTGCTCGTTATTCGTTCACAATTTACCTTTTGTTACGTGTATTCGCAACGTACACATAAAGCATGATATTTTGCTTTACCTGCTAAGATACATTTTTTCCAACGTTAAATTTACGTAAACCTTTTTCAATCACCGAAAGGGATCTACAAAACTTTTTAATTTTCAGTCCAGTAAATCAAATGCATAGGGGTAAATACATAAACTAGAGAGGTTTTTCATAATATACTTGACATTCTCTCAAGCAGCGGGTATCTTTGCCGCACGTTTCGATTATCGGAACAGGTTGGATTCGGTAGCTCAGTTGGTAGAGCATCTCACTTTTAATGAGAGGGTCCAGGGTTCGAGCCCCTGCCGAATCACACACTTGCCAGCTTCTGCTGGCATTTTTTTACCCTGCCCAGGTGGTGGAATTGGTAGACACGCTAGCTTGAGGGGCTAGTGGGCATTGCGCCCGTGCTGGTTCGAGTCCAGTCCTGGGTACTTCCCGCCGAAAGGCGGGTTTTTTTATGCCAAATTTTGGGTGTTTAGATGTAACCCCCTTTTTAAACCAATCATTAAATTGAAGATTGATTCTGCAAAATTGATTTTATTTCTTTTATAGACTTATTCTCTAAATCGCCAACCGCCAAATCTACTCTTATCCCGTAACTTCTTCCAAGATCTTTGGGGAATCCTACTTCTTCAAATTTTTTAAAGGTAGTTAAAGCTTTCCTCCATTCCTTTTCCATCAAATAATAAAGTCCTACAATTGCATAATTCTTAGGGTTTTTGGGCGCCTTTTTTATTCTCTCTTTGTGAATGTTATAACTAATCCTTCGATTAATTTCGCTTTGTTCTGAGTTTCCTAGCCTATTCTGGACAAGTGCTAAATTAATATACATCCAAGATGGTTCATCTTCTTCTTGCTCCTTATAGTGGAGAATTGCCCTCTGTAAATACTGTTCAGCATCACTGAAATTCTTGAGAACCATTTCCACTCTCCCTAACCCGTACCAAGCATGCCAGAACGTGTTTTGTTGATCCAAAACGGTCCTGAATGATGCTTTTGCCCTATTGTAATCTCCTGCCCTTCGATAGGCTTGACCCAATCGGGTATACAGCCAGAAATCCATTGGAAATTTGTCTAATCTGTTATTTAACAGTTTGACCGCCTTTTGAAAATCACCTTGCTCCATGTATAATTTTCCCAGTCGGCCATATACCTGACTTTGATTAGGATCTATGCGATAAGCTTCTTGATAGGCTTGAATAGCAGCTATTGCATCTCCTTGATAGTAATACCACTGTCCTTCTAATAAGGGAAACATTAACTTAATCGCTTTTTCTCTTTCTTCCTGGAATTGCACAATCTGGCTTTCAAGCTCATTTTTTAGGTGGGAGATAGCTTCTATTTCTTCTGAAGCCTTTTTCCGCGTTTCCTCCAATTGTTTAGTCAGTTCCCTTCGGATCTTCTCAATTTCGTTGAACTTATTACCAGCAAACCAAGCTCCGGCACCAATGACAAATACCAGAGAAGTCATAATCCAACCCGACCAATTGATTATGTTATTCGCTGTTGTTCCAATTGTCTGATCATTTGTGAGCGTTTGAGCAATCTTGAGATCAAGTTCACGTATTTGATTGGCTAACAGGTTTGATCTTTCGGTCTCAAAAGTAATTTTTTTCGAATTCTCATAGATGAGAGAATCTAGCTGTTGACTAAAACTTCGGATCGGAGTAAAACCCCATATCAAAACAGCGAGATATAAGAATCCAAAGGCAAATTTCATCTTTATCATGTCAATATCTATTAGGATCGTACTTTACAAACTCTCTTCGGCCAAAAGCGCACATAGATCTTTCAGCGAAATCACCTCCACTCCCTTCGAAATAGGATACCTTTCACTTCCCGGATGTACCACAAAGCTACATTCGGGATTCAAATCCTTTAAAGAATGGTAAAAACCTCTCTGGAGCTTGGGACTTAGACTCCGTTTGACTTCTACCGCCCATAGTCGTCCCCCAGGAAATTCCATCAGAATATCGATCTCTGCCCCAGCTGCTGTTCGGTAAAAGCTAAACAATACATCTGGGGAAGCCACCTGGTACAAATTTTCCAATACAAAGCCTTCCCAACTTGCTCCAGAAATGGGATGCGCATATATATCGTCTAATGTTCTCAACCCCAGTAAACTATGGACAAGGCCTGAATCCCGGACATAGGTCTTTGGGGATTTTACCAATCGCTTTTTCACATTGACATAAAAGGGAGAAAGCCTATGAACCAACAATAAATCTACTAATAGATCCAGGTACCTTGTAATGGTTTTGTTATCCACGCCTAAACTTCGAGCTAATTGGGCGGAATTAAGTAAGGCTCCTTGGTTATGAGCCAACATAGTCCAGAACCTCCTAAGAGTCTCTGCAGGAATTCGCGGTCCTAATTGAGGAATATCTCGTTCTAAATACGTACGGATAAAATTCTGCCGCCAAATGCTACTTGCAGAATCATTTATAGACAAGAAAGAATCGGGAAAACCTCCTCTAACCCACAACTTCTCGGCTTCAGTAGCATGTACTTCCAATACATTGAGGGGCCCTAATTCTACATAAGCAATCCTTCCCGCCAAGCTTTCTCCACTTTGCCTTAATAAGTCTAAAGAGGCAGAACCCAGGAGCAAGAACCTTCCTGCTTTTTGTCCACTTTCCCTTCCTTTGTCAATTATTCCTCGAAGAATATTGAATAAATTGGGCACTCGATGGACTTCATCGAGAATTACAAGTTTTTCGTCAACAGAAGCTAAATACAACTGAGGATCTGTCAACTTCCGTAAGTCTTTCGGATTTTCCAAGTCCAGATAAACAGCAGAAATATCTTTTGACAGCATTTGTGCCAACGTTGTTTTCCCTACCTGCCTTGGGCCGAGAAGGGCTACTGCAGGAAACTGGCTCAGGCGTGAAATGAGCGTTTCTGTAAGGTTTCGGGTAATCATCCTTGTAAAATTGGAATTTAACTCCAATTTTACAAGGTAAAATCATGTAGGATCTATTGATTTAGTTCACGTTCAATTTGAGGTATAAGTATCTGGATTCCGGTTGCATTCTCCTTCCAAACAAAACGCGTGAGAACCAATTTTCTTAAACTTCTGATTTTTTCGGATGTACACATCTGTATACTGCTCCTTCGAATATTTTTCTATTCCTCCCAATTCCCATGTATACTCAACCTCCCCCATGATAATTGCTAAATTCTCGTCTGCATGGGTCAATTGATTATAGTGAATCATGGAAGTGGGCTTCCACCATGCCTTCATATCATTCAGGTAGCGATCTTTGTTTCCCTTCCTTCCATTAGAAAGGGTAAACAGGAAATCTTTGTGCAAATAGTACTTTACAATTAGGGTGTCATTGGCAACAATTGCATTGGACAAATTACTTTCTATTTGCAAGAGTAAATCATGCATGGACGTTGTATCATTTGACTGGCATGTACCAATCACAAAGCCCAGCAGGGCTATGACTAGCATAGGTACTTTTTTCATTTTTCCTGGCAATTTGGAATACGTGCAACAAGGTTATTGGATGGTTAGCTAAGACCGATGGCTAAATTTGCTAGCAAGAGCTGCGATTTTTCGTATTATCACTAACAGATATACTATTTTAACTAAAAAATATATAATACGTATTACAAAATACTGAAAAACCTGACATCTCAAGAGTTGTGCTCAGTAGGAGGACTATTTAATTGGGGAATGGCCCTAAAGTACTACTTCGATCCCTCTCCTCAATTACCCATTTTAGCAATAAATCTTTCCTTAGAATCCCATTCCAAGCCCCACCCTTAGCTGTAAGTTCTGCAAGGAAATTCTATTTGTGTCGTCATTATCTCCCTGATAGGTCAACTCAAGCGTCTCACTTGGAAGGGCTATTTTGGCATTTCTTCTAAACCAAGCAAAGCCTTGACGTTCTCTTACCCAAGCCTGGCGATTTTCTTCTAATTCCCAGATATAATTTGCCTGTGCGTGAAGCCATAGGAACCTATTCAACTTGTACTGGAAGCGTAATCCAGGTAATAGCATAGTTCTTGAACTACCCACTCTGAAATCTATCGACTCGCTGTCAAAGGTCTTGCCAGATAATTCAAACGCCACGGGGCTTTCTACTTCAGCAGACTGAACGCCCAGGCTAGCAAAGGCAATCCGAATATCCGGTATGAAAAGTAGAGGCTTACCTTTGCGTTTTACAAGCACTTCCGTAAATAAACCGATCTCGCGGGTACTAAAAAAAATATCGGGGTGAACATCAAACAGGACCGAATAGAAAAGTCCTAGCCGTGAAGAAAATTTGTATTGGATTTGGCTGCCTACGATGGGTAAATTAACAGCTGAAGGGGGGCGTATCTGGGCGCTGAGGGTAGAATTCCCAGATCGAAGGAAAAGACGAAGGCTTTGAAAGTCTACCTCAAGCGGTAAGACGCCTAATTGATACATAGCAGAAAACTTCCGTAAAACATTCAAGGCCTTCAACCTTTTCTGGAGTCGGCTTGCTTGCTGCCGAGCGATTAGCAGTTGGTTATCCACACGATTAAATGTAGCCTCCACACGCTTGGAGTCGAACAACTTTGAACTACGCTTATCAAAGAGCGAGTCTCGACTCAAGGTCGTATACTCCTCAAAAAAATTACCTCCTAGGGTGTCCATAATACTGGAAATTACCTCCGAGTAGCCAAAGCGCTCCTGATAGGGAATAGGTTTCACATTTTCGGTAGCTACCTGGGTACACACGTACAAATCTTCAAAGTGAAGGCGTGTACGAAGGGATCTATTGATTCCTTCCCCTGAGAATACAATGGACTTCAACTGCCAGATTTCCTCATCCGACTGATACCTCACTTGAATTGTATTAGAGGTAGTCTCGTACCTATCACTTGTTAAGAAAGAAGATTCCGCCTCTTGTTCCTCCTCCTTCAGACTTTTT
>JBCCTX010000289.1:0-9741 GCA_039197765.1 Bacteroidota bacterium | reverse complement strand
TTATTTTATTTATGGGTACAGGTGCTGATAAGTGTATACCGAGCAAAGAAATAGTTTTTGAATTCCATTCAAAGGAGAGTTCTCCGCCGGTCGCCTTTGTAAAGCTTATTTCTCTAAACGAGTCTATTGTTAAGTAATCATCCTCTTTTACAAAAAATAAATTGTCTCCGGCAGAAAAAAACTGATAAGAAGGTAATCGATTTCTCAAATCATCTGCCAATGAATGGTGTGACTCCTGCAGAAGTATGATTTGGGGATGAACGTCAATGATGCACTCATAGATTTCCTGGTTATTCGTATTCTTAGTCCATGTATTCCAAAGAAATAGGGTTAGGGTTTGATTAGCTTCATTTATTGTCTCTAATCCTCTGTCTCTTTTTCCATAATAGGGAAATATCTCTACCGATTGCACTAGGGCCGCAAGCAACAAGGCTCCTAAGTAAAAAACCCATATCCTCCCTATTTTTTTCTTTTGCCAAGTTAGGATCAACATGAGAAGTACAGAGGCAACAAGGTAGTGTAGCCGAAAGTGGGGGAGGAGATAGAATCCCCAGAATACCCCCTCAAAATAGGAGCACACTACAAATATCAAAAGACTGCTTATTGAGAAGTGTATGACTTTATTCGACAAGTATCTAAGGGTTTTCATTATCATAAACATACCAAATAAGTACCCGAGCAATATGGATCGGGTATTTTTTTCTTTGGATAAAAGTAGGGCTACTTCATAGGTAGCACATCACAATCTTACGATTTCTAGGCCGCCAGGAGATAAAATCTTTTCCCTGGTGGCCTAGAAAAGGGTAAGGTAGCAAGTTGCTACCCATAGAAGATCCCAAAAGGATCAAGATGCCCTTGAGGACAGAAAAAAATACAGACTTAATGGAACGTATTTCAATCCCTCAATATTTTAAGCCCGGTAGCCTATGATACCATGGCCTATCCAACTATTCACTACAGCTTGGATAGCACAACTGCTCGACCTAATATTCTTGTAATTGTAGATAGTTACTACCACGTATTACACGATATGGGTATCCCTCAGCAATTGTTCACTCCAGATGCTGCTTATTGGCACTATTTTGAGAGAGAAGTTTCGCTCAAACATCCTGAGGGAATCCCTATAAATAAACAAAGGTAAGCTCAGGAAGCGGTTATTGACCAGAGTGATTTGATCTTGATAGAAGCAGCCGAGACGAATGTTCACCGCTTGGGTTTCGGCTTCATAGAAACGGTACTAGCGTGGGAATCTATCAACTAGATTCCCAGTAATCTCTCCAAGGGTTCTACCCTCAAAATACCAAAGGCAGAGCCGATGATGCGCACGGGAACACCAGATTGGATGATACCATGCTCACTTTTGGCTTCGAATTTTCTGCCATTGACTTCAATAAAACCCACCAATTTTAGCTTGGTGAGGGTGTGTCCTATTTTTCCATGAAGGCTTTGGACCTCCTTAAGTAAGTCCATTCTACCCTCACCGTTGGAATGTAAGGACCTTTTCCGGCGGGAAAATAGAAAACGGGATCTTGGTTTCATGGGGCTAGGATTACAAGTTAAAAAAATGAAATACCTGACCACGCTAGACGGTTGGAAGTGTATATTAGTTGTTAAGTACCTGGGAATGGGAAGAAGGTATACTGTAAGCTACACATCCGTTACGTTTTGTTTAACGAAAGTCACAGGGGGAGGTTACATGGATGATCATCCGTGAGGATTTTGAGGAAAAGCGTGTGGGTCTGATTCGTTTGAGAGCAGAAGTTTTGGGAAAGTTATCTAGACAAAGGTTACTACGGACCACCGACTACTTACTACCTCATACACCCCCTCCCACATTCCCCAGATCAAAACCTCCTATCCTGCCATTGGTTGCGCTTTTGGAGGCGCAGGTCCCGCAAGGTAGGGCTAGCTACGTTTACTACCAGGACATAGCTTCGTAAGGGCCCGAAGGGTACCCAGGAAAAACTGAGGTTCCAGCAATGTAAATCTCTGAGGATCTGTAGGGACGTTTGGGTAAACTCATTATTTTGGACATCATACCCAGACTGGAAGGCTATTTTCCATTTGGAGGTAAAACTAAAGTTCCCACTAAAGGTCGTAGTTTGGCGAATCACGGGATCGTTGTTGCCAAAGCGTGTATAAGAGAAGTTGTACCGCAAGCGTAAATCCCAAGGGATATCAAAGTCTACGTATTGGGATATATTTTCCTGAATGTCAGCAAATTCCTCTTCGTCAAAATCCTCGGATTTTTTGTTCTCCTTATTTTTCTTTGAACGAAGGGAAGTGTTTAAACTGATTTGGGCATTTGTCAGGCGTCCAATTTTCCCGCGAGTATCCCAGATAAATTGGTTAATGGTCCTGCCATCTTCATTAATTTCATAGGGATTTAATGTCGCTGAAGCATTTAGGTTAATCTTTTTGTTGAATAGACTGGTCCGAGCATTTAGGTTAATCGGAGCAAGTCGGAGAGAATCTGCTGCGAGGTTGAGAGAGGTACTCGCACTTAACTGATCCAGAAGGGTTAAGCGTTCAAATTTATCTTTCTTCTCATCAAAATCGGGCTCAAAGCTATCTGCTGTACGATATTTCATCTCAAGTACACTGCTCAGGCTGAAACCAATCGATTGGCTTTGAGGCCCAGAAGGAGAACCGAAAATTCCATTTTGCAACGTATTGAAACGCCGAAATGCTTCTTCCGTAGGGTCATAGGCGAACTGTCCGGTGCTATCCACCGCGCCATTAAACTCCTGCCAATACCCAAATTGAGGATCTGAAAAGTCAGGCCGGAGGTTGTAAGAAACAGATGGAGAGAAGCGTTGGCGAAAGGTGACCTGACGCTTAGTAGCCGAAAGGCCGTAGATTCCAAAGAAATTGGTCTGGGCACTGAAGGATGTGCTGAAATCTCTTGCGGTGGTAAAGCCGATAATATTACTTTCGTCAATGTAATTCGTCTCTGGGTTGATGTTGTATTGGTTGCGTTCCGTGTACCAGTATTCAGTAGCCCTTAAACTGGCTGTGAGGTTGATGAATTTGAAAAGCTTGGTACCTGTCGAGGCATTTAAGCTGTGGCGCCATCCATTGCGAAAAAAGGAGCTGTTGGGGACCCTTACCAGTACAGAATCTCCATTGATTACTTGGATAACATCAGAGGAGTCCCTAGGGCTGAACAAAACGTCTAGCAAGATACTATCCGGCATGGTAGTCAGCTGATTACTCAGCTGAGAGTTGTAATCGATCCCAAGCCGGGTGATGAAATCCAAAGCCTTGTCATTACTCAGGTTTTTAAAAGGCGTCAGGCGGTTTAGGCCAATGGTAAGTGAGGGCAGGGTCATAGATACCGTTTGCTTATTGATATCTTGCCTGTGGCTTGCATTTAGGTTGAGGGTAACCGGCAGGTTGTTAAAATTTTTACTGAGGTTGATAGAAGATGCCAGGTTATTCTGGAAAAAATCGTTGGCATTGAAGCTTACCCGTCGGAAATATCGGGAGGAGGAAGATATATTAGCACTTCCGGATAGCCTCAAGGTAGGGTCTATTGGAGCAGAGACATTCCCCTGTAAACGCCATTCTCTGGTTTCGGAAAAGTCGGGATCGGATCGCTCCCCAAATCTTACCACGCCGTAGGATACCTGGAGATTGGCATTGTATTTCTGTTGTTTATTGAAATTTGCCTGGGCAGATACCCCCCAACCCCCTTTGGTGTAAATATCTCCTGAAAACGTTAGGTCAGCATAATCGCTGATCCCCCAGTAGTACCCAAAGTCCCTGAGAAAGAAGCCTCGATCTTGGGCCTCCCCGTACTTGGGTAAGATGATTCCACTTCGTCGTCCGTTCTTCATATCTGGGATAAAGCCAAAAGGCAATCCCAAAGGCAGAGGAAAATCGCCTACCACTAAATTGAGGGGTCCGCTTACTATAAAATTATTGGGAAGTACTTTTACTTTAGGTGCATTGATATAAAAGTGAGGATGATCTAGGTCACAGGTCGTAAACTTTGTTCCTCTGGCAAAGAAACTTCCATCTGGAAAGCGCTTTGTTGTATCGCTAAGCAAATAATCCTGGCCTTGAGCCGTTCTACCACCAAGAATGCGCCCTTTCTGTGTTTTAAAATTATACGCAATTTTCTTGGCACCGTATTCGGCACCACTCTGGGTGAATACAGGCTGGCCAATAAGGTTTCCAGCGGTATCCTCCAGTCCTTCAGCAAAAAGGGTTTGAATGTCCCATTTAACCTGGATCTTATTCGCTTTTAGGTTCATGGTTTCATAATTCAAATCTGAATCGTTATATAGGAATAAGGCACTGGAATCGAGGTCGAAAATAATGGAGTCTTTAGCCTTGTATTCGACTGTGCTAGTAATGTCGCTATTGACTTTGAGGGAGTCTAGGTAGATTTGGCGGGGACTTCTGTAAGCAGAATCTTGCAGGGTACTATCTCCTGCTAGGGCAAGGCTGTCCCCTACTATGGCAAGCGAATCTGCTTGTAGGGTAGTATCGACAAGAACTGTCTGTTCAGTGGAATCTATCTGCGCTTGAAGCGCCGCAGGTAACCCCAAAAAAAGAAAACCGTATGTGATCCAGAAAAGTTGTCTCAAAAATGTCTATTTTGCTATGGTAATAAGGTCCTAAGCAAGTACCCAATGGTTGTATCTGTATTCATATGAAGTGCAAATATATAGTTTCTCGATGGATTAGTTTTAGTCTATCTATTTTCACTTTGCTCTTATTCAATTCAAGCGCCGCGCCAGAAGCTGCTTATGAGGAATTTACCGTTATAGTTGATGCCGGTCACGGAGGGGGAGATCCTGGGACTGTAGGGAAAAGTAATTATGAAAAAGACATTGCGCTACAAGTTGCGCTTTCCCTAAGAGATCGGTTACTCCTCAAAGCACCAAACGTCCGGGTCGTTATGACTCGTGAGACAGATGTATTCATTCCCTTACGAGATCGCGGAATTATTGCCAAGTCCAATGGAGGAGATTTTTTCGTCAGCATTCATTGTAATGCCTTTCCCTTAACAGAACGTAGCGGTTCGGAGACCTTTATCTTGGGGATCAACAAAGGACAGCAAAATTATGCAAGGCTTATTGCAAAAAATGAATCTATTCTATTTGAGGAAGGGCATAAAGAGATGTATGGAGGCTTTGACCCAGGATCTCCTGAAGGAATTATCGCCTTTCGATTATTGAAAAATGCCTTTCGAAACGAGAGTTCTCGACTGGCTCGCATGATTGAGGAGAATTACCAAACAACCTTAGGCCGAGAAAGCTACGGGGTTAAACAAGCCCCTTTTACGGTATTGTACGAATCTGGTATGCCTGCTATTCTCACAGAGATTGGATTCCTTTCCAATGAAAATGATGAAAAGTTGCTAGAATCTGCCTGGGGGCAGGATCTGATAGCCGAAAGTATATTTAACTCGATTACTTCTTATATCAAAGAGGTGAGAATCACCAAAGGAGAAATAGAAGAGGGGAGATGACCCCCTCCATTCCCCCTAGAAGGGGGGAAAGTGAGGGTACAGGGTTATTTGGAAATAGGGGTAAGGGTTAGTAGGGATATAAGGTAATGGGTGATTGATAAGTAACCTTTACATAGGATATAAGTTTTCACTACGGACTACGGACTACGGACTACGGACTACGGACCAAAACACATAAATATGCTCAAAGAAAAACAAGTAGAAGCCAAGGCTGCACATGCATTTGAAGCTCCTGATTACTACGATGTAGATGCATTGTTATCTGATGAGCATCAACTTATACGCAAGAGCGTCAGGGACTGGCTAAATGAGCACATTGCTCCCTTCATCAATGAATGGGCTCAGACAAATACTTGTCCCAAGCACTTGATCAAAGACATGGGCGACCTAGGCCTATTTGGACCCTCTCTTCCTAGTGAATATGGATGTCCAGGCTTGGATGAAATCTCCTATGGGGTAATCATGCAGGAAATAGAGCGAGTGGATTCTGGAATTCGCTCGATGTGTTCTGTCCAGGGGTCTTTGGTCATGTATCCGATTTATGCGTATGGATCTGAGGAACAAAAGCGCAAATATCTCCCCAAATTGGCTGCAGGGGAGCTTATGGGGTGTTTTGGGCTTACTGAACCTGATTTTGGGTCCAACCCAGGAGGGATGCGAACCCATTTTGTCCAAGAGGGAGACGCCTATATCCTCAATGGTTCAAAAACCTGGATTTCCAATGCTCCTTTTGCAGATATCGCCGTTGTTTGGGCCAAAAATGAAGAAGGAAGGATACAAGGCTTAATTTTAGAGCGAGGGATGGAGGGATTTTCAACGCCCAAAATAGAGAATAAATGGTCTCTAAGAGCTTCTGATACAGGAGAATTGGTATTCGATAATGTTCGGGTTCCTAAATCACATATACTTCCTCGGGCCCAAGGGCTCAGAGGACCTTTAGGCTGTTTGGATAAAGCCCGCTATGGAATCGCATGGGGAGCCCTTGGGGCGGCTATGGACTGTTATTACACAGCCCTCAAATACGCCAATGAGCGGATACAATTTGACAAACCCATCTCTGCTTTTCAACTTACCCAAAAGAAACTCGCCGAGATGCTCACTGAGATCACAAAAATGCAGTTGTTGGTTCTTCGGCTAGGGCAGCTCATGAACGAAGGTAAAGCAAGTACCGCTCAAATTTCTATGGCCAAAAGAAATAATGTAGACCAAGCCCTAAAGATTGCACGAGAAGCCCGGCAAATATTGGGAGGAATGGGAATTACAGGAGAATACCCTATTATGCGACACATGATGAACCTGGAGTCCGTCATTACCTATGAAGGAACCCACGATATTCATTTACTCATTACAGGAAAAGACATCACAGGGCAAAATGCCTTCAAGTAGCGTTAGGCCATGGTCTGATCCAATTAAGATCAATATAAGGCCTTAGCCTAACGCTAAGGCACAGACTGAACATTTACCCCAAATTCATAGACCATTGTTCCCCCCAAATGTGAGGAATAGCCCATAAATACCAGGGCTAAGAGGAAAATTATCGCATATATCCATTTTTCCCAGCTAGGAAGCTTGTCTATGAGGGCTTTATGTCTTACATATTTCCAAAGCCAAAGCATCCCAAAACTCCATATACTTCCATAAGCCATGAGTTCATGCCGTCTTAGGAGGGTTTGGATGTGAGGCATATCTGTGAGACCAGAACTATCTATTTTTCCAGAGATGATAGCTAACACAATTCCTATTAGCCCTAAGCTATGCAGGAGGCTTCCTACCTTGAAAGGGAAATCTTGCTTTTTTATGAACCCTACTACATAGCAAGCCCAAGATACAATGAGTAACGCTATGGGGAAATGGACAGATAGGGGATGAAAGTTCAATCTTCAGCCTTTTTCGAGTTAGTTGACTTTTTTGCAGGGGCTTTTTGTGAGTCTATTTTCTCCTCCTCCATAGCAGAAGCTTCTGCTTTTTTCGAAGTTTCCTTTTTGGGTTTTCCCTCTTCTTTTGGAGAACCTTCTTTTTGTTCTTCCTCCTCTTCAATCGTGAGGTCTATCTCATTCTTTTGAATGATATTAAACCATCCTACTAGTTTTTTTACATTCGAGGGATATACTTTTTCTGTATCGTAGTTGGGGAGAACAGATTTCAAGAAGTCCATTAATTCTGCATTACTACTTTTCTTTGAGACGGGAAGGTCTCCATCGTACTTTTCTTTGGCAGCGAGGAGAATATTGACCAAAGGCTCAGAATCCTCTGTGGTATAAAAACTCACATCAACTAATTTTAGTACCATCATCGTACCCGGTACCATTCTGCGTTTCTTTAGCGCATCAATAGATTCAACAATGAGGGATCTGTCATCTGATTTGACGATCCTAAACAGGCCTGGGGTTCCTGTTATTGCAACAACATCCTTAATAGAAATACTCATAGGTTATGGATCAAACTCAACGATAAATTTATACGCTTTTCTTTTTGCCAAAGAATAGAAAGGTAGAGGGCTTTTCATTCATTCTGGGGGTAAAAATAAAAAATACTAGGAATTCCTTGCCATTCCGATACTGGCTATTTTAATATTTTTAGGAGGATGGCTACTAGACTGGAGCGCTCGTATACATGCTTCTAAGGTAGAACCTGTTGTAATCACGTCATCTATCAAGACGACCGAAGGTGGGCTTTGCTGAGAAACTGTGAAGGCCTTTGCCACATTATTCCAGCGAGATAGAACGGAAAGCTTGGTTTGAGTTTGTGTATTTTTTCTTCGTTTGAGAATATGGGGATTCATCTTCAAATTGGCCTGTTGTGCAAAGCCTTTTGCGATGAATTCTGTTTGGTTGTATCCTCTATGAAAGCGCTTTTTCCAATGCAGCGGTATAGGTAGGACAACTTCTTTTCCTGATAAAAAAGAGCTTTCCGACACGGTCTTCGCCAATTTCTTTCCGAGGAATTCTCCTAGATGAGGGGCACTGTGATATTTTATTTGCTGAATGATTTCCTGTAAAGTTCCCTCTTTATCAAAATAGTACAAACTAGTAGCTCCAGCCAGTGAGACCCTGCCAGCTAATCTGTAATATAGTTCATTCTCAGTGGGAGTGTGATGGAAGTTGGTTTCAACCAAACGGGAAAGACAGGAAAAGCAGATAAACTCCTCCTGAGAAGTGAGAATATTATCACAGCTATAGCAGCTAGGGTCGATGAGGAGATACTTCAGATTTTTGATCATGGCTATTATTTTGATCCTACGGAAAAAATTGCATTTTTGGAGTCTGTTTGTCAAACACAAATCCCTAGCGACGTAGCCTGCTATGTCGCTTTAACTATTCAGTTAAACATTCGCCTAAATTAGGCCACAGGCTCTTGCCCATGATGAGATATCTTTTAACCTGTTGCACCCTCCTATTTTGTATGTACGTAAGTCCTTCAGGACTTATTGCCCAGCACAACTCCGATACAACTGATCATTCGACTGAGACCCCTCATGAAACTGAGGAATCGGGTCATACCGATCCTAGTGATTCTCACGCTGATGAAGCCCATATGGACCACTCCGATCACGGAGAGCATGGGCATGGGGATCATGCCTCTCCCGCTGCTTGGTCTACAATCCCTTTTATCGTTTTACTACTTCTCATCGCAACAGGACCGGTATTTTTTGAGCATTTTTGGCACCATAACTATAAATACATAGCTCCTGCACTCGGCCTCATTACATTGCTATACTATCTTTTTGTATTGCACGATAGTACGCATCCCTCTCACGCCTTATCAGAATATGTCTCCTTTATTGCCCTTTTAGCTCCCCTATACATTGCTTCAGGAGGTATCTTGATTCAGATTGACCGTGAAGGAACTCCACTTGTGAATGTGATGTTACTCCTGTTCGGAGCAGTGATCTCAAATATTATTGGTACTACTGGGGCATCTATGCTATTAATTCGCCCCTTTATTCGCCTAAACAGAGACAGACTGCAACCTTATCATATTGTATTTTTTATATTTATTGTAAGTAATGTAGGTGGCTCTTTAACTCCCATTGGTGATCCCCCCTTATTTTTGGGTTTTCTGAAGGGGGTTCCCTTTGAATGGACCCTTATCCACGTGGTACCGGAGTGGCTTTTCGGCATCCTCATGTTAGCGGGTATCTTTTACTTTTATGATATTCGCAACAAAAAGGATCTGGACCAGGAAGAAAGTGTCTATTCAGGTAAGTTCATCCTGAGAGGAACCAAAAATTTTATTTGGCTTGCCATAATTATTGGAGC
>JBCCTX010000288.1:0-9742 GCA_039197765.1 Bacteroidota bacterium | reverse complement strand
ATCTACTTACTTCTTCTGGTTAAAACCATTCATAGTCCGATCTAGACCAATTGAAATAAAAGAGAGAACTCCTTCGGCAGACTTAGTAATAAGCTCTGGAAGCGCTTCCTCTTCCTCATCGGTGAATGGAGATAGTACGTAGTCTACCTGTTGTCCCTTGTGAAAATCACTGCCTACACCGAATTTGAGCCGAGGATACTTTTGAGAGCCTAATAATTCCTGGATATTCCTTAGCCCATTATGACCTCCATCAGATCCCTTGCCACGCATTCGAAGCGAACCAAATGGGAGAGCTAGGTCATCTGTAATCACCATGAGCCGCTCAAGGGGAATTTGGTGTTTATTGAGGTGAAACCTGATAGCTTTTCCACTCAGATTCATGTAGGTGGTCGGTAGCAGCAAAAGGATTTGTTTTCCCCGGTGTTTTCCCCATGCTGTGTAGCCATGGCGATCTAGTTGGGGGCTTACTTCCCATTTTTCCAAAAGGGCTTCAATAACGCGGAATCCTATATTATGCCGGGTATTGCTGTATTCTGATCCGATATTTCCCAGGCCTGCAATGAGATATTTCATAGCAAAAAGCCAATCCCTAGGATTGGCCTTAATTTATTTATTTCTACCCTGCAAATACAGTGTATGGGTTCAATAGTTATTCTTCTTCGACTTCTGCTTCCTTCCCAGCCTGCGCACTTCTCAAGCTTCTCGGGATCTCAACAGAGGCAACAGCAGCCGAAGGAGAGGTTAAAACTTCCAGGCCTTCTATGTTTGCATCTTGAACCTTAATCGTAAATCCTAAGTCTAAAGAAGTCACATCTATCTCCACATATTCCGGGAGCTTTTGCGGTACACCTCTAACTTTAATCTTTCTGAGCTTAGTCATCATCTTTCCCCCCTTAATCACACCCGCTGGAGTTCCAACCAATTTTACTGGGAGGCTCAGTTCTACTTCTTTATCAGGAGCAATTTGGAGAAGTTCTACATGCTCTATTGTATCCTTGACAGGATGGTATTGCACATCATGTATTAGGGTATTTATCTTATCGCCTTCAATATCTAGTTGTATGATGTAGGTATCAGGCGTAAAAACCGCATGCTTGGAGGCCTTATAATCCAAGGAAATGTGAGTGGCCTTTCCGTTATCATATACGACAGCCGGAATCTTCCCTTCTTGGCGCAAGGTGCGGGTTCCTTTTTTGCCAAGATCTTCCCGCTTATTGGCTATCAAATCTGTGGTTTTCATTGTTTATATTCTCTTTAAAATGATTCTGATTACATCGGCTCCTTTAACATATTCTCTATCAGGAACAATGAACTTATGGACTCGTGATTATGGATTTTTCTAAACGCCTTCGCAAAAATAGGCGCGATACTGAGCATTTTTAGCTTGGGAGTAGTGCTCCTCAAAGGGATGCTATCTGTAACGACCAGCTCCTCCAATTTTGACCCTTCTATCCGTTCGTACGCCTGACCCGATAATACTGCATGTGTTGCAATGGCCCTAACAGAAAGAGCCCCTTGCTCTAGTAACACCTCTGCAGCCTTGCACAGGGTACCTGCTGTATCAACTAAGTCATCGGTCAAGACTACATTACATCCCTTTACATCACCAATTACTTGCATAGATTTTACCTCGTTGGGACGAACTCGCTCTTTATCAATTACAGCCAGCTTACTTTTTAAGTGTTGGGCATAGTGCCGCGCCCGCTCAGAGCCCCCCATATCAGGGGATGCTATGCAGAGATTTTCTAGCTCCAGGTTTTTGAGATACGGCACAAATATGGCCGAAGCATCTAAATGATCTAGAGGAATATCAAAAAATCCCTGAATCTGCCCCGCATGGAGGTCCATTGTAACGACTCGGTCAGCTCCAGCCACAGTTATGATATTGGCCAGTAACTTCGCACCTAGAGAGGTCCTAGAAGTAATTTTCCGGTCTTGTCGAGCATATCCATAATAGGGGATAACAGCAACCACCTGATTAGCTGAAGCCCTTTTTGCGGCATCAATCAGGAGCAGCAGTTCCATAATATTGCTAGCAGGAGAAGAGGTAGACTGTACAATAAAAATATCAGCCCCACGAATGGATTCTTTATAGTGAACCTGCATCTCTCCATCCTTGAAGTGCGTCAGCTCGATTTCTCCTAAAGGAGAACCAAAGGAACTGGCGATTTTCTCTGCGAGATATCTGGAACCTAAGCCCGAAAATATTTTGACCTGCGATGACATAGCCTCTGTTGACCCGGGAGGATTCGAACCCCCACAAACGGAACCAAAATCCGCTGTACTACCATTATACTACGGGTCAAGACCTATTCCCAAATTGGGAGGTGCAAATTTACAGAAATTTTTTTTAAGGAATCAAGTTAAATTGGGTCGAAAATGAAGAATTCAGAAAGAATCAATTGAAGTTGGTAGTTTAGGGTTTATTATAGATCTTTTTGGCAGTGCTTTGAGTGCCTAAGCCCAAGAAATTCAGTATTTTTTCTTTTAAGGAAAAAGTAAAAGAAGGATCAGGGTTTTAGGCTATAGTCAACTGGTAGAGAGTTAGGGGCCGAGAAGATGGGTGTCAAGGGTCCACGGTTAGGTAGTCCATAGTTAAAAAGTCCATAGTCCATGGTAACCCTTTGATAAGATAGTCCGTGGTAAGGTAGTCGGTAGTCCATAGTAACCTTTGATCGAGATCAAAGTACACTTTTCAAACCTCAAACCTCAAACCTCAAACCTCAAACCTATAAACTTGTAAAATGAAATACACTACTCTTCCCTCCTCTTTTTTTCAAAAAAATCGGCAGAAATTTGCTGCCCAAATGAAGCCCAATACCATAGCAATATTCCATTCTAATGACCTAGTGGCAGACAATGCAGATAGCCATTACCGCTTTTCTCAGAATAGCAACATGTACTATTTATCTGGTTTGGACCAGGAGGAAATTTTTTTGGTACTATTTCCCGACGCTCCCAATGAGAAGTGGAAAGAAATGCTATTTATCCGAGAAACCAATGCGCACATTCAGGTCTGGGAAGGGTGGAAGTATTCCAAAGAAGAAGCGCGTGAAGCCTCAGGCGTGGAAAATGTTCACTTTTATGGAGCGTTTGATGACATGATTCGAAGGATGGCTTCCCATTTTGATGGGATTTACATAGACGTCAATGAGCACGAGCGAAATTCCTTGACAACCCTGAGTTCAGGACACAGGCTGGCGCGTAAATTTCGGGAAGAGTTTCCTGCGCATCAGATTTATCGCAGTGCGCCTATTTGCGAAGCCCTTCGATCCGTCAAAGAAGATGAAGAGTTGGTACCCCTGCGAGAAGCAGTACAAATAACCGAAAAAGCATTTCGGAGGGTATTGTCCTTTGTACAACCGGGAGTCTATGAGTATGAGATAGAAGCAGAGATTGCACATGAATTTCTGAGAAATCGTGCAACAGGCAATGCTTATGATCCTATTATCGCCTCAGGAGGGAACGCCTGTGTTTTACACTACACAGAGAACAAAGACCAATGTAAGGATGGAGACCTGATCTTAATGGACTTTGGAGCAGAATATGGGAACTATTCCGCAGATCTTACCCGTACCATTCCCGTTAATGGAGTCTACTCGCCTAGGCAAAAAGCAGTTTACAACGCTGTACTAAGCGTAATGCGTCAAGCTACCGCGCTTTTAGTCCCTGGAACTTTAATAGAAGATTATCATAAGGAAGTAGGGAAAATCATGGAAGGAGAGCTTTTAGGCTTAGGACTTATTATCAAAAAAGACGTGGAAGAGCAGGAGGAAGATTCCCCTGTATACCGCAAGTACTTTATGCATGGAACTTCCCATTTTTTAGGTTTGGATACCCATGATGTAGGTAATCGCTATGAACCCATCAAAGCGGGAATGGTCTTCACCTGTGAGCCCGGCATATATATCCCCGATGAAGGTTTTGGGGTCCGGATCGAAAATGATATTTTGGTCACTGACAATGGACCCGTGGACCTAATGGAGAGCATTCCCATTGAAGTGGAGGAAATTGAAGCATTGATGCGAGGGGAGTAGATGTAGCGTATTGAAGGAATGGGGAAATAGGGTATAAGGTAATGAGGGATTAAGTTTGGAGTAGTAGGTATGAGGTAATAGGTCTTAAGTATGAGGGATTCGTTTTAATGGAAATAGGCCGTAATTATTAAGTTTTATCCTCTAATAGATTAACCAATTCCTAACCATACTACTTACTACGATTCATAGGGAACGAATACGAAGCGGGCATTTTCCTTCTGGGTGATAACAAAAATACACGCGATCTCAGTAGGATTATTGAAAATCCGCTTGAATTGGTTAAGGTTATCCGCAAGGACAATATCTTTCTTGACAAACTCTTCTAGGAGGGAGGCGTAGTAAAACCAATTGAGTTGAGGCCCTGTATCTCGATCGAAAATAGGCCGACCAATATCAACCATTTGCTGGGAGGCCACAAATACTGGGTATTCCGAAATTCCTTCTTCGATTACCTTGTGAGCAATTTCTTTCATTTCCTTCCCCATCTGATACATATCATTTTGAAGCGATTCCAGGATAGGATCCTCGATGTCGTTCGATTGTTGGGGTGCTCTTTTCATTAATTTACCTGAAAACCTTCTCATCTGCTATTTTTTCGTTAAAGTACACTTTATTCCTTAGCTTATAACTTATTTGCTTGAAAATACAGGAATAAATAAAATATTTACCTTGAAAATTAACGAAATACCTACATAAAGTAATACCTCTGTTGTAAGTATTCGGAAAATTCATAGAAAAGTTATCTCATTTTCCTGAACCAAAGCCTCCGCCTCTTACTCCTCTCAACAGATAATAGCTACGAAAAGTTCTGCCTAAGCAGTCTCCCTGTGGATTTTGGTAATACCCCGGGCAGTTTTTTTCAATTTCTGCCCTTGTCTGGCGATTTTCCAACTGTCCTATCCCCCATCCCTTGCTAGAGGCGACTACTGTAGCGAAAAATATCCCTAAGGTAAGCGCTACCCATACCCAACGCCCAAATGTTTTCATATTGTTACGAATAATGTTGTTTGACGTATGCTCCGATGGCAATGCATATAAAAGCTATCAGTCCAAAAATGAAGTAGCGTTTTAGCCAAATTCCTTTTAATAAAGAGACCGTAATCGTGCCTTGTTGGGAAATTCGGTCCTGGTTGGTATACAGCTGAATGTAATAAGTTCCGGGATTCTCGATTCGAAATACTTCAGAAGATCCTACATCTTTTTCTGTCCACCTTCCTTCATCATCTACCCCGGTATAGTAATAGAAATCTGTGTCCACTACATTGATTGCAGTAGAGTCTTTATCTAAAATATAAGCAAAAACATAGACCTCCTGCTCATTTGATAGGCCCGAAGCCCCTAGTTTGAGTCTGTATAAGCCTGCATCCGGGACTTCCACGGGTAAGGAAAGTACTTCCCTGTCAAGGGTCTGAGCGATAGGTATACTTTGCTGAAAGATTTCGGCTCCCGAGATAGTTGCATACAAGAGTAATACGCCCATCAAAGCCGTTGCCCATATCCCCAACTTTTTTACAAAGCCCCAATGCTCAAAGCGCTTCTTTACATCCAGTACACTAGGGTTCGCCGCAAAGGCTTCCAACAGCCTTGCCTTGGATATAGGGGTTTCCTTGAAAAATTCGATCTCCTTGGTGTATTTCTTTGTGGGATCTAATCGCCACTCTGCCAAGTATTCGATGCCCCTGCTTTTGTACATAGAAAATTGAATCTCATCCCCTTTATTGATCTGGTAATTGGATTCTCCTTCAAAGAAGATAACGTTGGCCTTACCATATTCTTGGATTCGGTGTTTATTCTGACCTTTGTAGAATTTCATTCGCTTGTCCTTCGGACGAAGCATAGGGGTTTCAGGTACAATTTCCTCAACAACAGAAAAGCCTGATCGGTCTTCTACCAAGTAGAAATAGGTATAATATTCCGAGAGGAGCAGCCATTCATCATATACCCAAATTTCTTTGGAGTACCCCGAACCATCTTCGTCGGACCAGTACTCCATGTAATCCATGCGCCACCTTGTGCGGGCAATAACTTGGTAATCAATCCCCTGAAAGCTTGCCTTTTGCCCAAGTTTGATAAAGGAAAAGGGGGGATGTTTCTCTGGGTTAGCGAGTAGCTTTTTGAGCACCTGATGGGTATCCGATTGGGCATCGAGTTGGGACCCGCAATATTGGCAAACAATATATTTCGCACGTGGATTCTGTACCGAGAGTGCATTTCCGCAATTCTGGCAGTTAAATTGGTGAAGGGAGGCGAGTTTATTTTGTTCTTGAATCGCAGTGCTCATGCAAAAGTTAGTTTCTAGTTTAGGGTTTGGAGTGTGAGCATTTGTACTAACAGATTTGATCCTCTGTGTCTCCGTGCCTCTGGGTTCAATGGTTAACCTGTTAATCAGCTATTCTGTGTTTCTAGCAGGGATTCTAATGATAAAGATTTTCCCACATATAAGGCAAATTCATCTGGGAGAAGTTCTAAACTTATGACTTTCCCTTTGTAGATGCCATCTACAAAATCTGCGGGCTCCCCCGGTACGATCTGGAAAGGAAGCTCACCTTCCCCTCCATTGACTTTTGCTCGTGCTTTGGAGGTGATGAATACTTTTTCTTTCAAGGGAGTAATATTTACGGTAGACCCCACTTCAAATTTCTCCCAGGAAAGGCTGCGATCCAGATCTGCTTTTTTCGTAAATAGGGTGAAAGTTCCATCGTCCTCCTGTATCCACCACGTACTTCCATCTCCTAAGGACTGCGCAAACCACTCATCCCAAAATCCGTCCTCATAGTCGATGCGCAGTCTGCCTAACAGTTGCAATGTAAGGTCTCCTAAATGGAGTTGTTGACCCAATTGGAAAAAAGATCCATAGTCAATTAGCAAGCTTTTTTCCCCCACCATAGATAGACCACCAGCTACCAAATGACTCGTTTGGCCACAGTGGGTGCAAGAAAGCGACTTGCTCTGGTCGAATCTTCGTTCGATGGGCGCTCCACATGAAGGGCACTCAAATTCTCGGGTAAACATAGTCCTAAACTACGGAGATTTTAGGGAATTGTCTAAAAGACGGAGATAGAAGGGGAGAGGTTGGAAGGAAAGTGGGTTTTGGTGGGTATATGGAAATTAGGGGATAGGGAAAAGGGATGAGAAAATCTTATATTTTGGGAGATTGGAAAAAGAAATTAATGTAGAGATGCACAAAGCACATCAAAGAGATCTGAATATTCAATCTTCTCATGAAGGGAAAAATTGGTTGCTCTCAATAGGTATAGATGCCTACCAACAGTGTCTCCCCTTGAACAATGCAGTGAGAGATGTTCAGACATTTACAGGTATACTGATAAAAAAATATGGTTTTCGAAAAGACCGCCTGATTACTTATATCAATGAGGCCGCAACCAAGGAAGGTATATGGATGGCATTTGACCAAATGGAGCAGCAGATTGGAGAGGAAGACAACCTCATTATATACTATGCGGGGCATGGAGAACTCAATGAACACAGAGATTGGGGGTATTGGCTGCCAGTTGATGCCCAGCCAGATAAAGAACACACCTATATTCGCAATCGGGATATTATAGATTTTATTCGGGGCTTTCGATGCAAGCATCTGGTATTGATTTCAGATTCTTGCTTTTCTGGAGCGTTTTTTTCTGAGCTTAGGCGGGGAAACAATTCCTTTACAAAGGGAAAGTCGCGATATGCGCTTACCTCAGGTAGGAAACAACGTGTGCTCGACGGTCATAATGGAGAGGGAAGTCCTTTTGCACAGTACCTCGTACAGTTTTTGGAAGAGAGCAGAGAGCCCCTATTCTTCCATGAACTTGCCCAGAAAGTTGCTATTGCTACAGACGCCCATACAGAGATGTATCAAACACCTAGAGGAGAACCCCTGAATATAAAAGGGCATGAAGGAGGGCAGTTTTTATTTGTTCCTCAAACATTGGAAAATCCTTCCCTTGATTCTCAGCCACTTTTGGAGAAGGATTTTTGGAAACAAGTCCAAAAAGAAGATTCCCTTCAGGCTTATCAAGGGTATCTTGAAAGCTTTCCTCATGGAAAATTTTCGTCCATTGCTTTACCAAGAGTTAGGCGTCTGCAGCGTCAAGCAGAAAAACAAAATGAAAGACATATCCGCCAGATTCAATTCTCTGGATTGCTAGAAGAAGCCCAATACCAATTCGAAGATAGGGAACTGGAAGAAGCCCTGAACTGTTGTAATGCAGCAGAGGACCTTGTTCATATCCCTATTGATATGGAAAATTTGCTGTCCTTAAAGAAAAAAATTGAAGGAGAATTGAATAGACTTTCCCTGAGGAAAGGCTTGTCCAATTCGAAAGAGTTCTTGCAAGATCTAGGAATTGAATTAGTAGAAATAGAAGGGGGAAGTTTTAAAATGGGTAGCAAAAACAAGAAGGATTACAAGGCTAGTCCCATTCATAAAGTGGAAATTTCAGCCTTTTATCTAGGAAAGTATCCCATTACCATACAACAATTCCAGTCCTTTGTGAAGGCTACCGGTTACCTAACTGAAGCTGAAAAATCAGGTAGAAGTCATGTATTAAAAAAATCTAAATGGGGTAATAAGAGAGGCATCAATTGGCTGCACGATACTTATGGAAAACAAGTGATACATTCGAAAAATCTCATTCCCGTTATTCACGTTTCCTGGAATGATGCCCAAGCTTTTTGTAAGTGGTTATCAGACGAAACGGGCTGGAAATTTAGTTTGCCGACGGAAGCTCAGTGGGAATATGCCGCAAGAGGAGGGAAATATTCTAAAGGTTCCGTCTACTCGGGATCGGAGAAATTGAAGGATGTGGGTTGGTACTGGAAGAATTCGGGAGATAAGGACCTATCTAGGGGCTGGGACAAAGAAAAAATCTTCACAAACAATTGCGCTACTCATCCTGTAGGCTATAAACAGCCCAACGAATTAGGGCTGTACGATATGTCAGGTAATATCCTAGAATGGTGCCAAGATTGGCTTGGAAAGTACCCTTCTGATTTTTCAAAGGATCCTCAAGGCCCAACTAAAGGAAAATACCGGGTTTTACGTGGTGGGGGCTGGTATAGCTATGCAAGTGAATGTAGGGTCGCCTGCCGTTCAAACGGACATCCAGATGCCTGTTTTGGGGTTATAGGCTTTCGTATCGCTAGGGTAGGTCTGGGAAAGAAATGACTTCAAAAGGTATGGGGTTTCGATGAGGTCTTATACCCACCCCGACACACAGGGATTACAACTGTAAGCCCTCCCGATACACCAACGCCACCGCATGCGCTACCATTGACTCCTCGCGCCCAGGGGCATCCATTTTTTCATTTGTCGTTGCCTTGATGGATACATTGTCAACCTCGGTTTGTAACAATCCAGCGATCACTGCCTGCATTTGGGGGATATGGGGATTAATTTTGGGTCGCTCAGCTATGATGGTACAATCTAGGTTTCCCAGGATATAGCCTTTGCCCCGAATGATTTCATAGGTATCGGTAACAAAGATTGTGCTGTCGGCATTTTTATATCGAGGGTCCGTATTGGGGAAATGGTATCCGATATCGCGTAAGTTCAATGCCCCCAGTAAGGCGTCGCAGATCGCATGTAGCAGTACATCTGCATCAGAATGGCCCAGTAGACCTTTCTCAAAAGGAATTTCGACTCCTCCTAATAGGAGTTTTCTTCCACGGATAAGTTGGTGTGTATCATAGCCATAGCCAATTCT
>JBCCTX010000287.1:0-9797 GCA_039197765.1 Bacteroidota bacterium | reverse complement strand
TACGCCTATGACTGGCGAGAAAAGCACTTGCCCGAGATGGCCACAGAATGGGCCTTGGCTGAGGCGCAAGGGATAGAAGTTATGTCGGTCTGGATGTGGTTCGACCAGCGGCAGGATAGTGTGGGACATTTGAGCTCCGCCAATGAAAAAGTCTGGGAAACCCTAAAGGAAACGCAACTGAAAACCCATCTCTGGGTGAGTTTTAACTCCAATTTTTTTGAAGGCTTAGCGCATGAGGAAGCTGTAAAGAAAGGAGTGGAAATGATCAGCTACATTTGTCAACGGGCGGATAGCCTCGGACTCAAAATCGGCCTTTACAACCACGGCGACTGGTTTGGGGAGCCACAAAATCAGATCGAAATTATTAAAGCCCTGCCAAATTGTGATTTGGGACTGATCTACAGTTTTCACCACGCCCACGATCAGCTGGATTATTATGAGGAATTGGTGGATACCATGTTGCCTTACTTATGGGCGGTTAACCTCAATGGCATGCGTAAAGACGGGCCTCAGATCCTTCCGATAGGAGCGGGAGATCGTGAAAAAGGGATGATAACGTACTTACTTGAGAAAGGCTATTCAGGTCCTTTTGGGGTCTTGGGGCATGTCGAGGAAAGGGATGTGGAAGTAGTGTTGAAAGAAAATTTGGAAGGACTTTCTTCATTGGGACTCTGAGGTATTCTTAGTGTGTATTAGTAGACGTAGATAAGAAGAACTGATACAAAATGTATCGAAATGGATATAAATCCGAATGATATAATCCAAATTTTGGCAAGTCCGAATAACTCATCTAAGCCCTGGATGACGGCGAAGAGGATTTCTCAGCGTCTCAAGGAAGAAAAGGAGAAGGAAAGTACTCCTGAGATAATTGAGAAAAAATTGTTGGAATGGGTAAAAAGAGGAGAACTTCCAGATTGAAATTTCCGAATCTTTAGAGGCTTCTAGGACTAATGTATTTTTCTCTCATAGCCATCGCGATATTGGTCCGGTTATGAAGATTTCCCAAATGATTGTAGAGGCGGGGATTATTCCTTGGCTTGCTGAAACCCATATTCAGGAAGGAGAACACATAAATAACTCGATTATCAAGGCGCTAGAATCAACTCACAAATTTCTGGTCTTCTTGAGCCCTAATTCCTTACAATCACGATGGACAGGGAAAGAGTTGGGTAAGGCAATGGATTTGAATATAAAATTATTTGTCATTGCAGATTTAAATAATGATTCTATAAAAAACGCTATTCAAGAGTGGTTAAACGGAAGTTGGACTGACCTTGTAGGAAGTGCTTCTAGTTTTTTTAATGGGCTATTCGAAAATCCTTCATTTGAAATAAAGGTTTTCGTCGATCCCTATATAAGTGAATTAGAGGAATTCAATAACCAAAATTTGTCTCAGCATTCTGAAAGAAAGGTATACGCTCTACAAAATCTTCCAAGCTTAATTAAAGAGTAAATCCCAAACTTGATATTGTACTCCTAGAAATACTAAGGTACTAGTAAAATAAATAGTTAAAACAGAACCTGTAATTACCCCCTTACAGAAAAAGATTATCTGGTTGTAAAGGGGGGTTGGGAGATATAAACCCATGAAAATCAAATACTTAAAATAGTAATTCTAATCCTTCACCCCCTTACTTCCCCCTCTCTTTCGCAATTACCTATTCTACAGGGGGATAATCCTAAGACAACTTTCTTGGTTAGCACCAGATAAATACGGATTAATCCTTAAATGAGAGCTTGAAATCTCGTCTTCTATTCAAATTGTTCTCACCCAGACAATTTCCCTCTCTGGGTCGGCTTACCTTCGTTTCCAAACGAAAACTTAATTTATCATGAAAGTACATCTGATTACACTATGTGTCATACTATTTCAACTAAGCGACGGAATAGCCCAAAATCCTAATCCTACCAAACTTATTGAAGAGATGCAGGCGGCAGTTGGAAGTTGGGATAATCTACATGCGTTGAAAGATGTCTCCTTTACCTACGATTACCATTCTCCTCAGGCTAACTTGAGAGATGTTTCTACAGAGCGTTACATTTTCGAAGGGGAACACTCCTGGGCTGAGTATACTACCCATCAGATTAATGTCATGCCGCAGGCAGAGGGAGTGGTTATTCAAGCTTTGGTGGATGGTTTGCCATCCTGTTCCGTAAACGGGAAGTTAGTGACCGACAAAGAAATTTTAGGAGGAACAGACTTTCTGAGGAGAGCCAACTACTTCTGGTTTGTGATGAATTTTAAGCTCAACGATCCAGGAACGATCCATGCGTATGTAGGAGAAGAAAGTCTGGATGGGACAGCTTACCATAAGGTTAGAGTTACCTATGATTCAGGAAAAACAGGTAAGCCGCAAAATGATGGATACCTCTTGTATATCAATAAAGATACAAAACTGGTAGATCAATTTTATTTTTCACTCCCAGCTATGGGCGTAAATGAAATTGCCATAAAAATGAAGGTGGATTACGAAACGTTCAATGGCGTAAAGCTACCAGTGAAGCGATACATTTATATGCCTGGAAAAGATGGGAAATTAGGTACTGAACCTGGTCTGGTGCAAACGTCCTCCAATATCAAATTTAACAGTGGGTTTACCCCTGCAGATTTTAAGTTAAAGGGGTAAAAGACTGGAAGGTCATTATAAAAAATGGGGCAGAATCGAATTATGCCCCATTTTTTATATTATACAATCATTTTACTGAGAAACTCAGCGATAGGGTTTGCCCTTCTTTGAGCATGTTAAGGCTTCCAATTTTGTGATCAAATAAACCATTAATGTTATTTCCTGCGGGGTCCTCTAAGCGGGAATTAACATAAACTAAGTATTCCCCTGTTTTCCAAGCCTCTTTGGGTGTAAACTTCCAGGATTGTTCGTGTAGCCCAAGCTGGATACTTCCCGGGATTCTTTTACCTTGAGAATGGGTTATAACCAGTCTATTTCTTAGTGACATCTGATCTATCATTTGAGGGAATTCAAGAATAAGGGGAGATCGGCCATTTGCTGGAGGAACTACAGGTTTCCATTGAGTTAGGTCAGGAAATACCGTATCAGCCTTTGTTATAAAAAATTTCTTTTTGAAGTCATAGGCGAGTTTCTGATGGTGGATATCCTCTACATCCTTAATACGTAATTGGTAGGAGTGTCCTACTTTTAAGGCCCTTCCCATGGTTTCATGCGCTATAAGTCCCGTTTTTACTCTCCCCGGATCGAAAAGCAACGTAAGCTGTTTTTGTTCTGAGTCCCAAAGCTCATATACGTTATTAAAAATTGCTCCTTTTACTTCGTTTCCCCATTGATCTATCAACTGGATTCTTTCCAAATTTCCGGTGGTCTTCATAGGGGCAGAAAACTGAATATACATTCGAAGAAGATTCTCTGGCAAAGTATCAGAGGAGGGATATACTGCAGTGACAATGGGGGAATTTTCCTGCGCACTTTGGGGTTGGTTGCAGGAAAACAGCGTTGTAAAGAAAATTAGGAATAGAGGGATCAAGTAGAGGGACATAATGGATTATGTCGGGTTGGTAAACTACAAAGACAGGCTAAGGATGTGATTGGTAGTTCAGAAAAGGTAGGCTTAATCCCACCTTTTCTGACCACCATTTTACTATTTCTTCGTCTTATCAGAGGTCAATTCTGGGTAACCCTCCATGGGTTTAATCATATCGTGGAATTGCTTCGTAAAGGCCTGTTTCTCGTCATATTTGTAATCTGGGAAGTCATATTCTGAGATAAATTCACTCAGACGAAGGAAAACCCCTTTGATTTCAGAAACCAAATCAAGGCCTCCAGTCTCCAAATTCCTTTTCAGGGCAGCTACCATCATTTGGTTTTGATTATCCATATGAATGACAGTATTAGTGGGCATAGGGGTAATAGGAATTCCCTCTGGAGTACCAGCGTATGGTTTGGTCTGGTCTAAGCCACTACCTTTGGCTGCCGTGGTTACTGATTTCATAGAGATGAGACTGCCACTCCTGTGTTTGTGCGTTACAAAGAGTTTTTGGTCCATACTCCCGTCTTGCTCTTGGGCCATATAGCTAAACATGTCGATAGGAGTATTGCCATAGCCCAGTTCTGCAATGGTGGTTCCCACTATTTTTTTGCCGTCCTGGATCTCTGATAATGGGATCGTTACTAAGGGCGTGCACGTGTAGCTAGCGATGAGGGTTGGAACTCCCTCTAATTCTGTGATGACCATCGTTCTGATAGGGGCTCGGGTTTCTTTTTGTGTGTGTATGGCATGGAAAATTTCAATTCCCCCTACTACGGTTTGTTCTCCTTTGAAAGGATAGGGGATTTTGCGCAGGGTAGATGCGAATTCCCCGTTACTAATTCCTGCTACATAGATATATCCTTCATAGTAGTCTATGTCGGTTATATTCAATATCCCTGCAGGGATATCGCGCCAAAAAGTAAGTTCCTTTGACGCTGTATTTTTGATGGAGACTTGGCTATTTGGAGCCTTGGCAATATCTAACAATCGAATGTCCATCCCCATTGGGTTGGCAATTGCGATAACAGATTTCGCATCGGGCTGATGTCCTTTTTTTACAGATACATACACTTCCTGGCTTACGGGATGAACTTTCATATCCTGGATCACCAGGTCTCGGGGTTGCATCTCAAGTGCCTCTGCTAATTTGAGATCAAAATCCAGAAAGTTATAGGGAACAGGATCTGTTAAGGAATCTCCCTTGGTTGAAATGGCATGTACAATCCCTGCTTTACTATCTCCAACGAATAGAACATTATCTGGACCAAAAGCCAATACGCTGGCTCCAGAAAGCTCTGTGTCTGCTGAATCCCGATGAGATACAGGGGAAGATTCTAATACACTAAAGCTACTAATTACAACAAACCCAAAAAACAGAAGGGCTGAAAAGAGAAGTTTTGCATTGTTCATGATATTCAGTTTATAGATAGGTTTATCAGAAAAGAAAACTAATAGTAGGGGCTATAAAAAAGGTTTTCTCTGAGGGTCCTGAGGTCTCAATGAAAGCTCCGGGAAGAAAATAGGAACTCATCACATCGCATGTGATATTTCGGTTGATTTCGTATTTAATGGAAATACCCAGTGCATCTCCAATGTGTCGCTCAGGGTTTCCATCTGCGGATCGAACCTGAAATCGAGGAGGGGTATACAAGCCATCCTCTCTAGAAGTACGGTAAAACAAGGCATAGTCTATGTAAATAGACAGGTCCTCATGGGGGAATAGGGTGAAATTGGGATGGAAACTAGAAAGATTTGCCGGTGTATTTACCGCAGCTAAACTGTAAATCGCTGGATTTACAAACAAAGGATTGAAGGTCTGAATCTTATCATCTCCTACTTCCCGATCTCCACTGGAAAAGTCGAGTTTGATCCCAAAGGTTGGCCTCCATTTGACTTCCGTTAGGATAAATTTCCAGTCTGTTTCAATGTCAAAAGCGCTTATTTTACTATCCCCTAGTTCACCAAATTGATAAATGAGCTCGGTATTAAAAGTAAATTGTTTCCCTACTTTCCCAAAGCGCCTCAATCCAATGGTGTGCCGGGTTTCCTTGCCAAAAACGTCGCTGAATCCAGCTGCTTTGGATCCAAATCCGATGTAGTAAATTTCATCCGTAATGGGGGCCTTAATTGCCGGAAATTGGATATAGACCCCCCATATCTCAGGATTAGTAGCCTCCGAATTAAAAAGGTTGAATTCATTGTCAAAGGCCTCAAATTGAGGCACTACTTCTTTGCCGTAGAAGAAGGATACATTCGCTTTTCCTTGGCTAAATACAGCTTTCCCTAAGTCAAAACTTCTTCGAATATTTGTCCCGTTTCGCGTCCCGATAAGACGATTTGCGCCAAAGGCAAGTTCCTGACGGCCTAAGCTGACTTTTATATGTTGCTTTCCAGCTAGTTGAGAGGAAAATTCCACAAAAGCCTGATGCCAAGCGATATCATCTGACTGGAAAAGTCGGAGGGTATCACTTGTATATCCATGGTATAATTCTCCAAAAAGTCGAAGTTTCGTCCCAAGGTTTACCCCAGCATGTAAACTCAAGCGTTGGGAATAGTAGCTTTGGTCTTCAGTTGTCCAATCCTTGTTATCAAATAGTTCTACCCGCGCCCGATACCCCCCTCCAAGTGTAGCATATATGGATCTATCAGAATTTAGGGCAATAAATTTCAAGTTGTCCCCAAATGAGGGCTGATAAAGCTGGTTATCGGGGTCTTTTAAGTAGGAATAGTCTTCTTCTGCACGATTGGATTGGAACGTAGGGGCAGCTTTTTTTTCCGTGTTGGTCTCCTGGGAGAAGCTCTGCGGTAAGTTCCCTAAGAGGCAAATGAAAAAGCTAAAGGTTGCTAGCCTTAGGTTAGGTGGCATATAGGTTTTATTGAGACCTAAAGGTCGCTTGTTCGTAGGGCCTGCGCATTAACCTAGGATAAGAAATTCTGGGAAGGGGAAGATTTTAAGAATTGCGATATTTCCGTTTAATTTTACTTAAGGACTCAGGAGTAATTCCCAAATAGGAAGCAATCATTCGCTGAGGAACGCGTTGGGCTATATCTGGATAGGTTTCCAAAAAACTTTCGTAGCGTTCAATGGCTGAGGAACTCATCAACATGATTACTCGGCGCTGTAATCCATAAATCATCTGAATATAGGCATTACCTTTGAATTCAGGCTCTGGTTCCTTTTCGTAAATCGTGACAATAGAGTCTTCTATTGCGTCAATAAATAATTCGGCTGGTTTTTCCGGTTTTTGCCCATCTGCAATGCAACACGCTTCTGCTGCAAACATAAAGATATGCTCTCGTCCTTTTTCATCAATAGAGTAGCTGCGTAATAGCCCTTTATCTACGTGGAAGACCTTTGAATTAATTTCTCCTCTTTGCTGGATAATTTCCCCTTTTCGGATGTGTTTGGTTTTCATTAGGGTAGAATCTTAAGGTGATGTGTATGCGTTTTTCTACACACAGGATAAAGACAAATTAAGGAAAGAAAATGTTTAGGTAGGTCTTGTTTTGGTACGTTTTGGATTAGTGCTATAAAATTATGTAGCTTACAGGGGATGACCCCAAATAAAACTACTAAGGGGCGCTTTCGGTCGGATTTCTGGGAAAATATCATCTTTCTTGTCATTCTGATTGGGCTGCTGCCCTGCATTCACGACTACTCCTTGTTCTTCCTCGACCTGGGTTCACATCTTCCCAATACCAAAGGGAATCTCTACACGCAGCTCTTTGTCAACAATGATTTTCCCTTCCTGCTAGCCTTGTTCGTGTTACCGATTGTCTTGTTTATCCTCATTAGCAGGCAATCGTGGGAATATCTGATCGGTCTGCTTCCCTACTTTGTGTACATCCTATCTTACTTGGGGGTATATGTTATCTGTTATGGAACGCCAGAAGACTGGGAATTGGCGCTGACACTTTCCTGCGTTATTAGCTTTCTATACTTCCTCGTCCGAGGAACCTTCTCTAGTTGGGTATTTCCCATTTTCTTACTCCTGCTCGGTTTCGGACTCTCCATTTGGCATATGTTTACCTTCGCGGGAGTAGCCCTGGCCCTGCGATTTGTATTCTTATTAATCGCTCAGAACTGGCAAACCTTTGGGGAACTGGGACCCAAGCGAATTATTTCAACTTTCCTTCGTTCCTTCCTTTTGTGGTCCCCCATGCTCCTGGTGGTTGCCTTTAGTTGGTATTCCAATAAATTTATTGAAGATCAGGCGGTGGAGGCACTCTATACCTACAGTTTTTTGGAGCATCATACACCCATAGTAGATAGTGTACAAGTAGATTCCCTAATGAAGAGACGAGAAGCTTTCGCTCAATGGGAAGATAAACTACAAGAGCGGGTCATTGCAGATACAACTGTCCGATACAATAGGAAAAATCGAAAGAAGCAGGATCAAATTAACCAGTTCAAAAAAATTAAGAAAAGGTTTCAAGAAATGGGTCTCATTCAAAGGAAGACAAGAGAGGACCTATTCAAAAAGGTAGATGCAGAGATCCTGAAGGTTCAACGTTCTTTTAAGCCACTTACATACAATGAACTCAAATTGCGCTATACACCTATTTGGAATAGCTTCTCTACAATTCAAGCTTCTTTTACGCCCAATGAAGAAGTGCGCTTACGCAGACAACTAAAAGCTCACCTTAGAATCAGACCTGTAAGCACGAGCCAAGCAATCAATTGTCAGGAGTACCAAGCACCCAATCAAAAAGGTCTTAGGCTCTTTCGTATGGGAGAGCGAAGTTTTGAGCGTGATCTGTATATCTCGCTTTGTGATACAGTGGAACATATGAAACTCCTGGCTTTGCTACGTATAGATACCTTGGAAACAGAAGTGAAAAACGCTCAAAAGGAAGTGCCTCCTGCGGCAGGGGACCTGATTCGAAATAGTATGGGGGCTGTACAGGTGAAATCAGATGAAATTGATTTGGAGTGCCCCTGGTACCGTGTAGATTGTCATATTGGTCAGGGAGCTGCCCGGGCTGCTGCTCAAGCCTCTGAAACCGCTCTAAGAGATGCAGGAGATAAAATGGCAGACGATATCCAAGCCCAGGTCCAATACTTGGCCGATAGTGCAGGTAGGGATACACGGGAACTCCTCGCGGAGGTTGATGCAAAGGTGGATGAACAACTTGAGGCTTCAAAAAACCTTACGTATCAGGGAATTCTCAACACCTACCGTCTGTTGCAATTGATTTTATTCGTCATGGACCTCATCTTCTTTTTCATTGTGGTGAAGAGCTTTGCCTATGTGTTTGCTAGGGTGGTGTACTCTGGCAAGTTTGGTAGCCCGATTACCCTAGAAGATGGGGATGAAACGATGTCAAAAGGGGTGTTGAGGAAGACGGGTAATACCTATTTAATTCCAGAAAATCGGCCGTTGGGTTTTTATGTTTCGCGGAAATATGAGCCTGCGGGTAGAGCTCCTAAGATCTCTATTCCTCAAATGAGCAAAAATTTCTTTGCCCGCATCGCAAACCGTGCATGGACCATGAACTATGTTCAGATGGGAGTAGGAAGATCTGATGTGACTTTCACCGCTCCAGGAGGCAAGGAATTCGTAGAGTGGGAACTAGCCCCTGGAGAAGTCGTCATATTTCGCTACCGCAATTTTGTGGCAATGAGTGAATCCATTTCTCTTTCAGCCATCATCAGTTTACGAATTACCTCGCTCCTGTTTGGGAAACTGATTTTTTCTGCTGCGCAAGGTCCAGGAACCCTCGTCCTGAGTACCAAGGGAAAACCTATTGTAGGAGAAGATTCTAATGCCAATAGTAGCATACCCGAAAATCGCTTATTAGCCTGGCACAAGCAAACTCACTTTCACATCGAATCAGAACTCAATGTTTTTGATGTCTTCTTTAGTGGAGTGTACCTGCGGAAGCGTGAGGGTGATTTGGTCGTGATTGACAGTGATCAAATTGGAAAGGCGAAAAGCGGAATCTTTAAATTCTTTCGGCACTTTTTACTGCCTGTTTGATCCCGAAAAATCCCGTGGATTTCACGTTTGCTAGAAATTTCCTGTCAGATACTCAAAGGAACTTTCTCTATTAAGAATTTATGGGGAATTTAGGACCATAAAGGTGAGGGTCCATTGCCATTCCAATCATGAAGTCCGTTATCAGTATACAGGCTCAGGAAAGGCATCATCGGTTTTCTGGGCCATCTGCAAGAGTTCAGATTTCACTCTTTGAACAAAACGATCTGGGTCAATGGGTATCCCAGATACAATTTCATATTCCTGGACCTGGTTATCATATTGCTCCTAGCCGATTAACTGCTTGCGATAGTCGTC
>JBCCTX010000286.1:0-9909 GCA_039197765.1 Bacteroidota bacterium | reverse complement strand
GGACACGCCTTCAACCTGCTTTGGCGACAAGATATTGATTCTACGCAGCAACTCAGCATTCAAACAGCTGCTAGCTATTCGGAAGAACGAAACGAAAATACTGCGGATAACCGGAGCCTAAGCAACGAAGGTATTTTGCAAAACAGTAGCCTGCGAACAAGCGAGAACCTCGAAGAAGGGGTTCTTGCCAATCTTTCCATTAATTACCGAAAACGCTTTCGCAAAAAAGGTCGAAATGCATACCTAGGAGCTAGTGGGGGGATCGGGAATGATGATCGAGATCAAGCAATTCAATCTCTCAACGAATTCCTTGACCCCAATACAGATCAATATACCCAGGAAGATATTCTGCAAGAGCAATTCTCCGAGGGAGAGGAGTGGAATTATCGGGTGTACGCAGGCTTTAATGAACCGCTTAGCGAGACGGATTACCTAACCTTTGGGTTTAACCGATCTCAAATGCTAGACGAAAATAAGCGCGATGCCTTCGATCTCGATCAAGACGATCAGCGAATTCGAAATGTGCAATTGAGTAACCATTTCGAGCGGACCATGGACCAAAATCGCTTCAACTTAGGCTATCGGAGAGATTCAGATAAACTACGTATACGTGCAAGTATCAATGGTGAACAAACCCAAATGGTGAGTGACTATCTTTCGGAAGACACCCTCCTGGATCAAAGCTTCTTTTTCCTGCTTCCAGAAGTAGATATCCGGTATACCTTTGAGAAGGGTTGGCGGCTGGACTTAGAATACGATACAAATGTCCGCGAACCCTCTTTATCTCAGTTACAACCCTTCATTGACAATACCAACCCCATTCGGGTTTACCAGGGTAATCCAGGACTCACTCCCACCTACACCCATCAAATGGAACTTGATCTACGAAAGTACGATCGCGAAACCCGTAGAAATATGGGGGTCTCTTTTGACCTGGATATTGCCCAAGATCCCATCAATACTCAAAAGACGGTGGACGAGCAACTGCGGCAAGTTTCTATGCCTGTAAATGTAGATCGGGGTCTCCTTGCGCGGTCTCGCATATACTATAATCATCCCTTCAAATGGCTCAAGAGTAGTTTGTCTATTTCCCTGAATGGGAATTATCGGGAGAATACAGTCTTTTTGAATGAGTCCTCTACAGATGTTGAGCAGTACTCTGGGGAATTGACCCTACGGTTAAGAAATCGAGACCGAGAAGTGATTTCCTATTACCTCCGTGCGGGTTGGGAACTCAATCAAACCCACTACGTTCAGAATGCCGCCTTTGACCGCCAAACCTTTAACCATCGATATACGGCCAATATGGATTACAACCTCTCCCAACGGTTGACCTTGGCCTACAATTTCACCTACCGCATTTTTGCCGGTGACGCCTTCAATGAGCAGCAAAGCCTACCCATCCTTAGCGCAGAAGTTCTGTTTTACCCTATGGAATCCCAACAATTGGAACTCAAGCTATCGGGAACGGATTTATTCAACCGCAACCAGGGAATCAACCGCCGTTCCACCAATACATTCCTGGAAGAAGAGCGCGTCAACAATCTCGCAAGGTATTTCCTGCTAAGTGCAACTTGGAAACTATCCTCACTGGGAGTAGAAGCCGGAAGGAAAAAATACAGGAAGGGGAAGTAGTTGTGTCTCGGGTTTGACCCGTCTGGAGTAATCTACCTGTTAATCCCCTCCGAAAGCCACGAACACCTTATTGCTACGCCTTTATTGAATCAATCTGTGGTTGAAGGCTCCATTTTAGCAACAAAGCCCCAGTTTTGATGTTGGAGCCTCCCAATTGAATTATATCCTTCACCAAATAAAGAGGCATCTCCTTCTGAAATAAAAAGCAGCTCGTTGGGTCCTTCCTGCAAATCAATCCCTATACTAAATGTATCGCCTGCCAGTCTTTCAAATCGATGTTTGTTATAATTGAAAACAATCTCACCGTTTAATCGAATCTGTAATTTTCCCACAAAGTCAAAGTTCAATCTTTTGCTTTGAGTCGACGCAGAAGAGAGCTCCTTTTTTGCCACTACAATGCCATGAGGGTGATCAAAATATTTACTGAAATTAATTCGGTCATGCGTTGATTCGTTTATTGTTCGCCAGGAATCTGCAGTAATGGCTTTTTCAACGACTAAATTGATCGTATTCTCAGAATTACGTGGGTATTGCTTAGATATCTCCCATTCGGTTAAGAATAGATCTCGATCTCGGTTTGAAGAACTTGATTTACGAGATGAAACGGGAGGTTCTTCTAGTTCTGGAAGAGGTTGGATGGATAAATTGGCAAAATATGAAGGTCCAAACATACTTCTTAGCAGGATATTACCTGCTGATATATTTGTTTCATCCAGAACTACTTCTAGCTGAGGAGTAGAATTTTCTCCAACAAATACTTTCATCTTGTTACCTCTTAACTCAATAGCCGCATGAAACCATTCGAGCGCCTCCATCTCCGCTTTTGCCTCATACTTAGGATATGTATAAAATACCCAGCTTAAGGCTCCGTTGTACAGGGGAACGTATTGGATGGCTTCATTTGTACCTCCCAAAAAGGTTCTAAAATATACAAAGTGAAAATTGTATATATCCTCTACCCTGAACCCAACGCCGGGCATCACTTCGCCAGCAATATCAACTTCAATTCTAACATTCTCAATGTCTTCAATTTTGAAGACAGCTACTGCTTGATTTGTCCCATCTAATGTTAGGCATGGTTTATTGTTAAAAATAGTATCAACCCTTTCTGTAACTTCATACTGTTCTGAGTAAATTTTCACTATATCTTTTTCAAGCAATAAGTCTTGCCCAAATACAATCGCTACCCATACATTTGTAAGTATCGTTAATGTAATACCCTTGATTCTCATAGTTTGTTTGTGTTAGAATTTATGCCTCTCGACAATGTACTCATGGCCAAGTAGCCTGGGGCGCGCACTTTTGGATTTTTTTAGGATCATTTTTAATTTTTTTCGATTAATGTATGTAGATGAGCAATCTAAGCCCACCAGATAGAGAATTAATTGAATCGATTAAGAGGAAAATTGAAGAAGAGTCCGGTCTTGCCAACAAGGAAACCTGGACTCAAAGAGATTTTGAGTTTTTAACCTTTTATATTAAAGACCATACAGGGGTAAACTTAAGTTTATCTACTGTCAAGAGAATTTGGAGAAATTCTTTCCATCGTCTGCCACACTCAACTACCCTCAATGCCCTTTCTCAGTCAGCCTATGCGCTTGACTGGGTATCCCTTAAAAAACAAGTTTTAGAGAAAAACGCTACTACTTATCCTAAGTCTCCTCAAAAGCCTAAATGGATTTTATATGTTTTTGTGCCCCTCTTGATAATCCTATTATTTGTCGGAAGTCTATATATCGTAGATTTATTTATAGTACATAGCTCTGTTTCAGGAGCAGAGCAAATTGAGTTTTCCTCCAAGCTTACAAACTCTGGAAATATTCCCAATACAGTAATATTTAACTACAACATTGAATCCCTTCAAGCCGATAGTTTTTTTATTCAACAAAGTTGGGATCAATCTAGAAAGGTAGGAATCACAAAAGCAGATAATCAGCGTTCAGACATATACTACCTCCCAGGGTATTTTAAGGCAAAGTTAATCGCCGATACAAGCATAGTTAAAGAGATTCCTGTACATGTAATATCTAAAGAGTGGTTTGTAGCGGTAAGGCAACCCTTTTCACACATTCACCGCATCAGTCCAGCATACTGGCAAAATAAACACTACCTTGGGGTTACTGAGATAGACCTTATAGAGAGCGGCATCACGCTTAAAGAAAAATTTCAGATGAGCTTTTACAATGTAAGGGACTTTGGGACAGATGGGGATAATTTTATGTATAAAACAAGGGTTAAAATGGATAGCCTTAAGACCGTTTCATGCCCTACCATGAGCCTTTTACTTAAAGGGGAAAAGGAAATTTTTTGGCTTATGATCGGCCATAAAGGCTGTGAAAGCGAATTGGGCTTAATTATTAGCGAGCAATATTGGGACGGGAAGAAAAATGATCTGTCTGCCTTTGGTACAAACATGTATAATTGGCAAGATCTTACCATACAAGTAGCCAGCAAAAATCTAACAATAACGCTAAATGGAGAAGCTATATTCGAAACCTCTTACCATTCCCCACTTGGTTCCTTAAAGGAAACGAGCTATTTCTTTGAGGGTATAGGCAGTATAGATGCTGTAGCGTTGACAAATCAGGCTGGCCAAGTGGAGTTTTCGGATGATTTTGAATGATTCTTGGAAGCCTGTCAATTTTGGATTTCCCCCAATCTCTCTGCAAGGCAATTGAATAAATCTCGCCTAAAGATACAACCGAAATAAACGATCGATTGGTAGAAACCCTCAACTCAAATTCATTTTCCCATTTATTAAAACTAGCGGATTTCCTAATACAGTGAATGAGAATCGAGGTATCCCCCAAAAAATCCATTTGTTATTTGGTGAGTAGTTGAACCAACTCCTCAGCTGATGGTTCATTTTTCCAAAGTTCTTGGAGGTTCTTTAGCTGCTCCTCAATTATACAGAATTCTTCCAGGCGGAATGGCTCATCAAAATCTTTTATCTGTAAATCAGAAGCATTAACCCCATCTTCCCTTAGCCATTCCTGGATAAGGATCATCTTTTTCTCCTTGGGAAGCTGCCTGGCAAGCTCCAAGACCTGATCTGTTGATATTTTAAATCAATGGTATTCATATGGTTAATTCCGGTATAAATGGAACATCAAATATTTTTTCGATATTTTCTCTACTATCCTTACCACCATTTTATCATCTAATATATGGAATTCCAGTCAAAGAGGGTTTCCACATTTACAAGTGCTTCACCAATTAGTTTACATGTAAGAATTTTAGAACCTATTTCATTTCAAAGGAATCAACCTTCTGCCAAGGTATAGATCATTTTTTTGAAGCTATTTCCTATATTCTGTGGACAAACCCAATAAAATTGCTACTCCAGACTATGTCCCACCATTCCCAACCATATGACTCACACAAGCTTCTTCTTTATCAATCTTTATTCAGAGGAAGGACAGATGTGTTTGCCATGTATTGGGAAAAAGGAGGAAAAAAAGGATATATGCCCGCCTATGATTTTGACCCCTATATGTACCGGCTTCATAAGGCGAATGGAGGGACATTCAACACCTACAAAGACAAAATCTTCAAAGCCTTAACTCCCTCCGAAATGGAAAGGCATTTAACGGGTAATCAATTGATTGGCATTTATCCCTTACTTCAAGATAATACGACGTGGTTTCTCGCAGCAGACTTTGACAAAAAGAATTGGGTAGAAGAATCACGAATGTTAGTGAATGCCTGCAAAGAGAAACAAATTCCCACTTACCTGGAAAGATCCAAATCTGGAAAGGGAGGACATGTATGGATTTTTCTGGAAGAACCGGTACCAGCCTATAAAATCCGAAAAGTGGTAATATCAATCCTTGAAGAACTGAAATTAGTATCAACATTTGACAAGAACTCCAGCTTCGATCGACTATTTCCCAATCAAGATGCTCATTCCGGAAAGGGCTTAGGCAACCTGATTGCCCTCCCTCTATATAAACCTGCTTGGGAGCAAGGGAATTCCTGCTTTATAGATGAAAATAATTACGCTATACCCAATCAGTGGGAATTTCTAGCAAACGTTCAGAAGGTTTCTGCAATTCAAGTAGACGAGTTATTCCAAACCCTGGCCCATAAAGAAAAATCAACTATCCCTTTTCAAGCTAGTTCCTCAAGTGAGCTACCAATTCTACTCGATAATGCCATCCGGATTCCCCGATCAGGTATCACTCCCATTCTCAAGCAATTTCTCAGAGAGGAACTCAACCTGACCAATTCCGAATTCTACATCAAAAAGAACGCGGGAAAAAAGACTTGGGGGACCCAACGGTACTTCAATCTGATAGAAGAAAAGGGAGATGAAATTATCCTACCCAGAGGATTCATAGGCAAACTACTCCGATATTGTCAGCGTGAAAACATAGCTTATCACTTCCAGGATGAAAGAAAGAAGCTTACCTCAATTACCTTTCACTCCATCATCCATCTCCTCGAACACCAAAAGCTTGCCTTGGCCTCTACCTCTAAAAAAGAATTCGGGGTTATTTCAGCTCCCCCCGGTTCGGGAAAAACCATTATCGGATTAAAAATCATTGAAGAAAAGAAGCAACCCAGTCTGATCATTGTTCATAGAAAACAAATCTTGGAACAATGGGTGGACCGAATTCAGGCATTTTTAGGAATACCCAAAAAAGAAATTGGGATCATCGGTAGCGGTAAAATGAAAATAGGAGAAGCCATCACGGTGGCTATGATACAAAGCTTGGGAAAGGCTCTTCAAAAGGAAGAGAATCAGGATATCATCAACCATTTTGGCACCGTTATTCTAGATGAGTGCCACCATATTCCAGCCAAATCATTCAGGGATGCTATTTCCCAACTCAGGCCGTATTATCAATATGGATTAACCGCCACTCCTTTTCGGAAAGGTAGTGATGGAAAACTAATCTTCCTATACCTAGGGGAGAAAATTGCCGAAATCAAGCCTGAGCAAATAGAATCCTATAAAGCCCCACAAATTATTATCCGGAAAACAACCTTTGACATCCCATTCAATCCCAAAACGGATGAGTTTGAGACCTTATCGACCATATTGATTCACGACACTTCCCGGAATAATATCATCCTAAACGATATCAAGCATGAAATCTCCCGAGGAAATAAGCTAATCGTTATCACGGAAAGGGTAGATCACATCAGGACCCTACATCAACATCTGAAATCCTATGCGGAAGTCCTTACCCTCAGTGGACAAGACACTGAGAAAAATCGAAAGATCAAATGGAGAGAACTAGAGGCTGGACGATACCAGGTATTGATTACAACTGGTCAATTCCTTGGGGAAGGGACAGATCTGCCGAATGCTTCATGCCTGTTTCTTGCCTATCCCTTTTCCTTTAAGGGAAAACTCATTCAATACATGGGACGTGTCCAGCGCTCGGAACTGACTCCTACCATTTATGACTATAGAGACCCTAAAATTGACTATTTAGAGAGGCTGTTCCTAAAGCGGAATACATACTACCGGGAAATCCAAAAGCGGATTACCCTAACCTATGAGAAAGAAGAATATCCAGAACCCAAACAGTCGGCCTTCACTTTTGAAAAGGAGATAAAGATCCCCATGGAAGAATTAACCTTTTTATATGGGGCCGTTTCCTTTTCTCACCTGATCCCTCAATTGGGCTCAGAAATAGAATTCCAGCTAGAAAATGATTATATCCGGCCTGAGTGGGAAGTTTTGAAGCCCTATTTCGGAAAAATTTATCCTCAAAATAGACTTTCTATCTCTGTGCAGGCTGAATTTGAAGAGGGAAAATTGGTCTCCCAACAGGTAGTTTCCCAGGACCTTGACCGGATCAACCAGGAAATCATTGAAAGTGTAAAATTCCAATTCGTCCAGAAGGCTTTCTGGGGAAAAAATTCCTTACCTCAGCGGGAAGGACTCCAACATCTTGAAAGTTCAGGAGAACAAATCACTTCCCTGTTCCAATCAGGAGAGGAACTTTTTAACCATCTCCTGAACCAAAAGGAATATTTACATGAAAGGAATCTCAGATACCTAGCCAATAGACATGAGCATACCTTGTTGAAACTAAGGTTTATTATCAAGCCCTTCTCTTTTGTATTCCTCTTATCTGGAGAATCGAAATACCATATTGTTCTGGAAACGCTGGACACTGAGGAAGCCACTTACATTTGGCATATTCCCAAGCAGAGGGATAAAGTATCCCAACATTTATCTGACATCAATGTCGATCTAAACTTCATCAAGAATTACGGGAGAAAGGCATTTCTGGAAAATTATCCTGAGGAATTCAGTAGGATCGCCCATGACTATGCGGATTCTCAAAAGGGCTTCATTCTTTGGAAAGGCTTGCTTGAAGAGAGGTTGGTTTGATTTGGGTGGGTTAGATAAGTGGCCTATGCTAGTTTTTTAACCTTAACTCTATTTGGACCTTTTCTTCAATTTGTTTACCCACCTCAAGTAGGTGTTCCATAAAATCAAAGTTCATTTCTAATTGTAGATCTTCACCTGAGGTTCCGGTATGGGCGATCTTATGCCTAATTTCTAATATTCTATTTACCTTAAATTTAGCCTCAGTCAAATCCATTCCCTCAATATTTATTGACGTTGTTATTTTATTTATTCCTAAAACAGTTTTGAAGATTTGGTCTATATTTTTTGTATTGGGAGTATTAAATCTTTTTATCATTTCTTTAGAGTTTGCCCTAAGGATATCAATAATTTTTTCTTCCGTGATTGTTTTAGAAATTTTATCAACTCCATATTCCAATAAATCTTCAATAAAAACTTGCCACGTGGCAACAAGATTTATCACATAAGAATTCAATAAGTATTTTTTCTTAAGACCTAGTTTTTTTATATCACTCTGCCGCTCTAGGTCCATTAGGATCAATTGCGAATATTTTATTTGGGTTAACTTCCAGCTAAAGATCTGAACAGGTGTTTTCTCTAGAATCAGTATTTGTTTTTTCATATTTGAGTCTTGCATTGTAGTATTTATTGACCTATCTGAGTAGTTTTTGTTGCCAGTCTACTATTATCCTAATTGTAACATTCACTTTCCATTTTAGTCAGAAACCCCAGAATGATATCGGCAAATAATTACTCAGAAATTCTTCGAGTTGACTATAAAGTTATAAAAAAGTGTGTTGATTACTTTAAGGCTATGGAATCGAGAAAATTGGTTTTTTCGTAGCCTGAACGTTCTATTTAGGATGTCAAAAAATAGCCCCTCCATTAACCCTGTATTTCAAGGGAAATCCAGAATAAATTTACATTTAACCCCAATCACCTAACAATGGAATCAATGGTATACCCTTTTCTGGGTTCGAGATACAGGCGTACCGACTTAGGCACTCCCCTATCTATTTGCTATTCCATTTCTCGCGTAATCCCGCCCGTTAGTAGATTGAGAACATCGAGCTCGGTTAATATAAAGTTTTTCCACACCACCTGGAGCTGGTACATACAGCCAGGGTGTTGACGGAATAGATAAGGATCTTGAAATCTAAAATGTTGGAGATTGTAACACTTAGGGCAGTAAATTCCATCCGGGTTACGGTTCCTTTAGCAGTTGGTTAATTTCTGTTTTTTAGCGGATTTTTGTTGGGAAGTATGTTTAATGTGTTGAAGGGAGGACTCCATTTTTTCAGAGAGCTCCTCTACCATCTCCTTCATCGGAAGGATATGTTCTGCTTCCTGCTTTTTGTGATAACTCTCATCTATTTTGATACTCTTCGTGCTCATTGGGGAAACATTAGATTTGATTAACAGGAATTTAGCGAGGGTATTCCTCTTTAAAATAGAGGTTTTTTGATATTCTCAGCAGTGTAATTTTTGTTCGAGGAGAATCTCCCACACTTTTCTACTTCCCAGTTCGGTTTTACAACACTTCTTTCATCGGAGGGAAATTGAAATCCCCAGAAAATATTTGAAATAGGGATTCTTCATAAGGAACGATCTCAAAGGAAATGGGGGCGGCCTTTATTATTTGCATTTGCCATTTACAAACGTTTTGTGGGAAATGCGTAAATTGGATCATGGTATTCGAACTTGTTGACATACAACACATTTCAGGCTCCCAGGTCATTCAAATTCCTGAAAGCTTAAAAATTGATGACGACAAAGTATACCTACGAAAAATAGGGAGAGTTATCTATGTGATCCCTTTTCACAACCTCTAGCAAAGTGTCATCGATAGCGTGGATGCCTTTACAGAGGATTTCATGGAGGATCGAATTCAACCTTCTTCTCAAGATAGAGAATGGTTTTAATGATGGAATACCTTCTCGATC
>JBCCTX010000285.1:0-9909 GCA_039197765.1 Bacteroidota bacterium | reverse complement strand
TTTTAACGCTGTATCAGAACGTGTAGGGCCAGATGATCATCTGCCAGGTACATGGTATCGATACACCTAAAAGTAAAAAATACTCATTTTTTCCTCTTAGGTGTTAAGTACACCGCAGATGATCATCTGCAACTACAGCCACTATCAGAACTTGAAAAGTCCGGTGTATCCCTTATTAAATACTGTAATTCCTGCTCCCAATTAGGGATGATAAAATCTAATGATGCAAGGATTGTATCTAACTAGTTATTCCTCATTAAACATACTTTTACAACCTAAAACGCCCTTCTCGGGCTACTTTCAACTCCAACGTGGCCAAAGCAGCTACAATAGCCAATTCTCCTAAGAAATAAACCCATCCGAGCCGGGTTAGTTGATGGAAGTGGTAGATGGCAAAGCCGATGGAAAGGCAGCAGTATAAGAGGTTTGCCCAGGCAATGCCTTGCAGCAGTTTTCCCCACTTTTGGGGTCCTTGGAAATAGGAAATAAGGTCGTAGATAGCAAATATACAGGGAAAGGCAGCTAATACATACAGGCTATTTCTCGGCATACCGACTTGAGACTCAAAGCGGACCAACACTACTCCCAGTAGAAAAGCAGAAAGAAGCGCACCCAAGCCATCTATTATCAAAAGCTTTTTTGGGCTGAAAAGGTCGTCAAAAAATTTCAGCGTATGCATCTTTTTTCCATGCAAACTCGAATGCGTAGAAGATAGTTCCAGCAGAAGGTAATGGGCTCATGAATCTGTGTCAAAGAAAAAAAGGAGGAGAACGCTAAGACTCCCCCTTTCTTATAATATCCCTACTGGCTTTTGAAGCCAATGATTTCAATTCTTTATAAATACCATACGGGTAATAAAAATCCCATTCCCATCGGTTTCTCCACTATCGCTTTCGACGCCACTGGTGACAAACTTAAGTTCCCAGCCTTCTTGGGCTAATTGATTGAGTTTGGAGGTAATCAGAGCATCATTGGAAGCGATATTTTGAAAATTGATTCCTACCAGGGTATATAAGTTCAGCATTTTGGACTCTGAAAATTTCTTTACTTTGGCGTCTTTACGCTTAACAGACCCCATTTGACTATCCTGGCCATCTGTACGCTCAGTCGTGTAATCATCAATCTCTACATCTGATTGATTTTCAATCATCCGCGATCTTCCCAGTCCTCCAGGGACAATAGATTCTACTATCGTGATGACTTTGTACTGAGGGGTATTTTGGGCGTCAACACAATAGAGGCTTACAAGGATAAAACAGAAAGTTAAACATACATTTTTCATACGGGTGGTTAATTTTTAGGATAAAACTAGTAAAAAAGTGTGTATACTAGCTGTACGGAGGGAATTTCCTATGGGATTCTCATCGCTCAATCTGTTTTTCAAAGGTGTCGCTGAAGTGGGGAAACGTGTTACAAAAATCTACGCGGTTTACGGTTTTTTTGTCAATTTGACTACCTTTCAGCAAAAGTGTTCTTCGAATTCGATTTTTAACATGCCAAACTTGAATAGATCGTGATAGGCATTTCCTCCGTATACCATTTCCCTCAACCTTCCTTCTTCCTGAAAGCCCAGTTTGCGGTGTAAGTGGATGGAAGCTTTATTGAACTCATATATGCCTACCCATACTTTGTGGTATCTCAACTCCTGAAAATAGTAGCGCAGCACCATCTGTATAGCGGAAGAAGCATAGCCCTTCTTTCTGTGGGGTGCGACAATGCCTATTGCATAGCTAAAATTCCCATTCTTCTTATCACATTCTTTTGCGTGAATCATTCCCACACGTTCTCCTGCATTATTCACGATCACAAAAAAATAGGCATCATCCACTACGGATTTCAAGGCTTGCTTCTCCACCCACTTTTCCTGTCTGATTAAAGAAGAGGGAAACCAGATCTGATCCAGGTTCTTTTGCGTTTCCACCTCCTTATTCCAATCATAAAAGAAGGGGGCATCCTCCAATTCTAGGCCTCGAAGTTCAACGTGTTCTCCTTTCCAATAATTCATTTTCTCTCTATCTCTTCTCAAACCACAAGTCTCTCACCCTACCATTTGAGACTCGCATACCAGCTATTTCCCCTCTTTTATCTCTCTCAAACTTGGCAATACCTATGGGGTATTGTACATCAATCACATCCTTTTTGAGGACATTCATATCAAAATCCCCATGGCGCACGTGGTGGCAATACAAGGTTTCATCCTTTATAGCAATGGTATACGTAGTTTCCAATTCGGGACTGTAAAATTCCCCCCTATAGTCATCTAGATCTTCTAGGGAAGGCGAAAAGGGTTCAAATTCTTCTGAAATAATCGGAGCCCCATTTTCATAGATTACCACCATGGTTTTACCGCCATCCAGGCCCCCCTCAAACTTTACTTTATAGTCTCCATTCACTCCCCACATTTGAAATTCATTAGAGCCTATGGGAACAAGCGGACTTTCGTTGTTCTCCGAACGGAAATAGCGCAGGGTATCATTTCTTAGGTATATTTTGCGCGCATAGTTGGAAGCATCATTCCAGTAAGAGGCCTCAAATGCCGCTAGCTCTTTATTAGAAAGTGTTATTGTGGGTAGGGATTCATAGAGATTATTGCCAATAGCTTCTTCTTCTTTTCCCATCAATATTTCGCCAATCTGATAGGCCTTCCCACCCACACCGGACGAAGAAAAATTACTCAAAACTACAATGCCCAATTCCTTTTCGGGGTAGGTTCCAATAAAAGACCGGAAGCCCCCAATAGCCCCCCCATGATCAACGCGCTTGTGGCCATGGACCTCACTTACCGTCACGCCAAATGCATAGGTGTTCTCTTCGCCATTGTTGAAGGGGTCCAGAGTCTGCAACATATCAAAAGCTTCTTTCCAACCGGGTTGAGGATTGTAGAAATTTTGCGACCATTTGAGCAAGTCATTAGTAGTGGAATGCATATTCCCTGAGCCCACATAGCCCCAATATTCCACAGCCCTGTCAAACCCTCCACTTGCTGAACCATAATAGGATGTAGCATTTTGAGGAACTACCCGCATATAATTGTCCTCCACATAGGTATGCGTCATACCGAGGGGTTCGAATATTTCTTGCTTTATCCAACTAGGAAAGTCTTCCTTTGTTACCTTTTCTATAATCCGGGCCATGAAAATGTATCCTGTGTTGCAGTACAAGTATTCCTCTCCAGGTTTGAAATTCAATTCCCGTTGATTAGCCATAAATCGGAAAAGATCTTCATCCGTTCGGGCGTCATCTTCTCTCCAGCCTGCCAGGTTGAGCAGAGCATGAAGGCTTCTTAAGCCACTGGTATGATGGAGCATATGTCGAATGGTAATGGTTTCTCCAAAATCAGGTAGCTCGGTAAGGTATTTCCGAATGTCATCGTCCACAGAAAGCTTTCCTTCCATATGTAGGCGGACAATTCCCATGGCAGTAAACTGCTTGGATACAGAGGCAATATTAAACAGAGTCGATGTAGAATTGGGAACCAGATACTCCAGGGAGGCTAGCCCATAGGCTTTGGAAAATACGAGCCTATCCTTCTCCATAATACCTACAGTTCCACCAGGATGATTAGGCATATTCCATTCGATAAAAAGGCTGTCGATTTGTTGGTATTGGGATTCACTTAGTTGGGTAAATCCTTGAAGAGAAAAGAATAGGATACATAGAAATAGGGTGGAGTGAGATTTCATAGTATAAGATTTGAAGGTTTCTGGGAAGTCCTGTCTTACTTGTTCAATATAGCGACTATTTCATTGGACTGACTATTCCGAAATTTATTGCGTGATTATTTTTATTACCAATACTATCACCACCCCCACAAACACGATTTTCACCCAAGAGTTCCCTTTTTTTACAGCCATCAAAGCACCCAATCTCCCCCCCAACATCATCCCTAGAAATAGGACGATTCCCATTTCGAATTCTATTATACCATTCGTTCCAAAAATCACTAGTGCAATGCTATTAAGCACCAAGCTAGGTAACATAGAGGTAGCATTTGCCTGGAGAATAGTAAATCCAAAGAATGTCATTAGTATATATATGAGAAAGGTAGCCGCTCCTCCCCCAAAGAAGGCCCCAAAAATTTGGGCCAAGAAATACAAAAAGTAGCCTATCCCCTGCTGAGTGCTTGAAACGCTTTTCTGAACTGTACCCACTTCTTTTTTTAGGAATAAAATAGGTAATACGACCAGCAGCAGTACCACAACAATATTTGAGAGCAGATCCTTATCGATGTATACTAATATTTGGGCGCCTATGAGAGCCGATACAGCACTGACAAAGACAAGCAGTCCCGTCACTTTCCACTGTATGAGGTCCGTCTTCCAAAACTTGGAAATAGCCCCCATCAAAAGGCCTACCGCACCTACTTTATGTGTAGCAATGGCTACATGAGGAGGTAAACCTAAAAACATCAAAAAAGGAATCGTGATTAACCCTGCACTGCCTACCATAGCCCCGATGAAGCTAGCAAAAATGCCCACAAAGAAGGCTGCAATAAGGGTAGTAATTTCCATTTAACAGTTACTCATTGGCAATAAACTTGTTGGGGAAAGGCAAAAAACGAATCTAGTTAAACCGTCGGAATTGATATCCTTTATCTTTTAGATACACAAGCAAACGATCCAGATAAGCATACAGTTTATCTGTTCTTAATGGGCTTGTTCCGGGATGAATGAGTAAGTGAAAGCCAGCCATTCCCTGATTTCGTTCATAGGTATATATGCTTTCAAGAATTTCTTTGCTAGATACATAGTTCGACATATCAGGTGTTGTATAATCTGCATTGGAGCGCGTCCCTGGAGAGAAATTGATTGTTTGCTGATTTAGTCCCTGAGCAATTTCCACTACCTGGTTATTATACCATTCGTAGGGAGGCATGAAATACGTCGGATAGATCTTCAGTCTCGCCAGAGCCCTCAAATTGATTTCTATGTCAGCCTTTATTTGCTCAGATGGGTGAAGGAGACTGTCTCGGTTGGTCCAATCACAATATAAAAGATGCTTATCAGAATGTGCGCCTATAAAGTGTCCTTTCTCAGATATGCGCTTTGTTAGTCCCTCGTGATTCCGAACGAAATCTCCTGTGAGGAAAAAAGAGGCCTCAATATGATGCTTTTCAAGTACCTCCATTACGTGCTCAAAACCCTCATGAAAGTCATGTCCAGTAAAGCAAAGGTAAATAAATGGGGAAAGGGTATCAGACCTGATGAGTGCCCCGTGGCTATCCTTTATCCCCTGGGCAGAAAGCCTAGAACTCAAGAGAAAAATGGCTCCTATGTAAATCCAATTATTCACGACTCAAATAAATTAAAATAAGTAAAAGCTCTGCAGAGCCATCTAATGTAGGCTCATTGGTACTATAGTCCTCGAAATCATCCCAGTACTTTATGTGTGGGGGTTGTAAATGCGCATACTCATCGGGTTCGGATAGGGAGATAGCTAGCATCCCATCGTGAATAGAGGTCCAAAGGGGGCCATCCACTAAACTTCCTTTGATGGATTTCTTTTTGATCTTCCAAAAGGGCATATGGACATCCAGGGGGGTATCTGCATGCGCTGGTATATTTGTAATCATGCTTGAATTCCAAGGATTCAGTCCCAATAACCAATTGATGTGATTTTGTAGCAAGGGGCGATATTGAGCATTGCCTGTCATTTTTTCATACAGCATAGCCTGGGTAGCTACTGCCGCAGCCAGGTTATTCGAACACCAAATGAACAAATGGCCTACGCCATAAGGATTTTTGGCAGCCCTTTTCTGGATTTGCTCAAGGTTATGCGCATAGTAATCGATCATTTGCTGTTTATCTTCCGATGTACCTACTTGCCAAAGGACATAATGCCCCATATTTACATAGGGATACATTTCGTAATGACTTGAGGTATCTCGCTCCATCCAGGACCAATTTCCTATGATTTGAGCGTAGCGGCGGGCATCTTCCAAATATTGCTCCTCCTGGGTAACTTTGTACAAGAGGGCGGCGGCCCATTCCATATCATCTGCCCAAGTATTTTCTTCATACCGATAAGGCGCTCCATAGCTATTTCCCTGTTGGTAGCCCTCTTTTTCTTGGCCCATTTGGTAGAGTTCCTTGGCAGCTCTCAAGCAGGTCTTGGCAAATACCTTATAGCCCTTTACCTCTTGAAAAGCCTCATAGCCTAGAACCAGCGTAGCAGCCGAGCGGCCAGCGAGGTTGGCAATCCCTGTAGCCTTACTTTGGTATCTTGAAAGTCCCTGGGGCTTACCTGTAGCAAAATATACAGGTCGAAAGCTATTGGCGCCCCAGCCATAGGCAGCATTATCCTCATGGGGAAGCTTGAAGCCCCGATGGTCTCTGTCATCCGCTACCTGGTGGTACAATTCATTGGGACTGGGGTGCAACTTGAGAATCCATTCTAATCCCCATTTTGCTTCATCTAAGATATCGGGTAGGTCATTGGGCCCAGGAAGCCCTCGTGCATTTACCTCATCCAGAAAACTATCCGGAGCCATTTGATAGCCCATCAGTAACCGGGCGGTCGTATTACTCCCTGTGATGAGATACTTCAGTTGATCTCCTGCATCGTGCCAGCCACCCGTGGCATCGATCCGCGTAGAATCCGGCCGGATTCCGAAAAAACTCAAGCCATCTTGCTGATGACAAAATTCCTTTATAAAAGGATTGAAGCCACAGCGTTGGGTCTGGATAAAACGCACGACATCTTCTTGCCAATTGGGGTATGGCCCTATAGGAAAAGTATGACTCCGAATATTTCCCCGCTTAAGTTCAAAGAAATAGGTTCCTATTTCCTGGAATTCCGAGAAATCTACAGAATAGTAATGGGAAAAGGGTTGCCATGCGTGTTCCTCAAGTCTTGCCTTGAACTTGTTCACTATGTCTCCCTGCTCATTTTTCATGAGCAGAAGCGGCTTTTTCAATGCCTTTTTACTTAAAATAAGGACCTTTTTGGGCATGGTGGGAGGATATCCGCCCATATTGACTCGAATTTCCACATCGGGCTGGGAAAGGCACAATAGGCCTGTACAACAAAGGAGGAAAACTCCTGTAATTCTAAGGATATACATGAGCTAGGTGCTTTACTCGAAGAATACAAAGATTAGCTACATAAACCAAAATGTTGCCGACTAGTAGAAAAAGGGGGAGATTTTTCCTACTTTCTGAAAGAGAAAGGACACAAGCTATTATATTGGTTCTCCCCTTTGCAAATTATGAAGCCTTCCCAACAAATCTCCATTTTGAGGCAAACCTATCCATTTTTGAAGGCCCAGGATCTAGAACAGTTTTTAGAAATCTGTGAATATAGAATGTTCCCTCATAAAGATATTCTCATTCACTCCGGAGAGTACTCAAAAAGGCTCTACTTCATCCTTGAAGGGATGATTCGGGGCTATTTTATTAATGAAAAGGGTCAGGAGAAAAATATCTTTTTACGACCGGAACACACCATTATGGGCGTAGCAGATAGCCTATTTGAAGATCGAAGCTCTTCCTACACCATCGAAGTCATTGGGGAAAGTCATTTATTGGTTTTTGGGTACAATGAACTAGAAGCCCTCATGGAAGCGAATTTCAACCTTACCAAGATGATGCTAGCCTCCTACCAAGAGATGATCCAGACCCTGATTTATCGGGTTGAATCCTTCATAAACAAAGATCCCGAAAGCCGATATGATGAACTCATTGACCGGCACCCCCAATTCTTCCAAAAAGCCTATCACAAACACATAGCCAATTACCTAGGGATAACTTCTGTTTCACTTTCAAGGATTATCAAACGGAAATTGGAGAAATAAGCGTTTTCCTGCTGTTTGCTCAAGCATGCAAAGGCTATTGGGTTATGCATACATGCTTAGAAAAAATTAACACGTGTTAACCATAATCAGCCTTGCTTGGATGTACCTTTAAGCATACACAAATCAAACAGACTACGCTATGCTGGAATCCTGGTTAAATACCCCCAATATTGACGTCTATGCCGTTTTGGTTATTATGGGCGTTTTCACATTTGTAGAAGTTGTTTTAGGCCACTACCACAATACCCATAGAGACAAAAACGACTGGATTCAGGAGTCAATCGGCTTTTTCATCGTCGCTTTTACCAAATCTATCTTGGTCCTAATCGTTGTGTTCCTGGGAGATACCCTAGCGCCCGCAAGTTCTAATTCCCTTCAATCCTGGCCGCTCTTGCTTTCTATTCCCTTTTACTTATTACTCGATGATGTTATGCAATACTGGTACCATCGTTTAACACATGAACACGATTGGCTGTGGAAGCACCACAGAACCCATCATGCGGCGGAGGATATGGGTATTTGGGTTGCTTATCGGAATTCCTGGGTATACTACCTCATGATGCCCAATCTTTGGTGGGCGGCTATCGCTACTTACCTCGGCCTCGCTCCTGCAGTTATTTTTGGGCTCATCGTCAAGCAGATTATTATTACCTCTTCCCATAGTACCTGGCACTGGGATGAATATTTCTACAAGCGTAAGTTATTGCGACCCTTCATGAATGTGATTGAACGTATATTCATCACGCCCGCCTTTCACCATGCACATCACGGAGCTTCTATGGCTGACCACGTCAGTGATCCAAACGGCAATTTTGGCAACATGCTTTCCATCTGGGACCAGTTGTTTGGCACAGCCAAGTTCACCCGTAAATTTCCCTCACTCTATGGCCTTCAAACGGATCCCAATGACCCTTGGTATGCCCATGTATTTTATCCCTTTGTCAAATCTCCAAAGGAGGGCAGTCAGATCGCCAGAAACTGGAAAAGGGTCAATACGGCAACTAATGAACCCATTATGGTAGTGGTAGAGCCTGGCACACACCTTTTCTGCCAGTGTGGCTTCAGCCAGAATCAGCCGTTTTGTGATGGGGCACACCATGGAACGAAGTATAAGCCGCTGGTATTTGAGGTAAAGCAACAACGGAAGTTGAAATTGTGTAATTGCAAGCATACAAAGAAGGGACCGTTTTGTGATAATAGTCATTTGGAGCTAAAGTAGTTTTTCGTTGACGTAGAAGGACACGGACCGGAGGGACTAAAATCTGCGGGAGCTCTTGTTTGAGTTATCTATTTTCGACACTGACTTTGAATGACTTTTTTATGATTGACGCTGAGGAACCCTGAACTTACAACCCAAACTGTGGACTATCGACTATTCAGCTCTCTACCCATTTCGACGCTGACTATAGATGACTTGGTTACGACAGACACTGTAAACCCTGAACTCATACCTCCATTCGACGCAGAAAACACGGAAATTTAGGGACTTAGCACAGGCTAAGCAACGCTGGAAACTGTGGACTATTCAACTATTCTACCCTCTAACTCAGAACTAACAAGCCAAACTGTGGACCATGGACTATTTAACTATCTAACCCACCATCCCAGACCTCACAACCTAAACTGTGGACTATCGACTATTTAACTAATCTACCCTCCCACCCAGAACCCTTTTCGACGCAGAAGGACACAGAATGTTAGGGACTTAGCACAGGCTAAGCGACGCTGGAAACTGTGGACTATGGTATCTCCAACTAGCGCTTTTTTACCACGGACTACCGAATACCAACTATCTAACCAATTTTAACCCAGAACTAACAACCCAAGCTGTGGACCATGGACTATTTAACTATCTAACCCACCATCCCAGACCTCACAACCTAAACTGTGGACTATCGACTATTCAACTAATCTACCCTCCCACCCAGAACCCTTTTCGACGCAGAAGGACACAGAATTTAAGGGACTTAGCATAGGCTAAGAGACGCAGGAAACCGTGGACTATGGACTATCCAACTAGCTCTTTTTTTTTACCACGGACTACGGACTACGGACTATCGACTATTTAACTATCCTACTCTCCAACCCTGAACCCAATCAAGGATACTGCTCTACCA
>JBCCTX010000284.1:0-9913 GCA_039197765.1 Bacteroidota bacterium | reverse complement strand
TTTATCCCCTTAAACCTGTCAACCTTAATTTATACGTTTCTAACTATACCCTGATACCTTCCGTTCAATATCGCCCCATCTTCCCTGACGAGCTTCCTTTCCTGGAAGAAATGCTCTATGAAGCCCTCTTTGTTCCAGAAGGAAAAGAGAAATTTCCGAGAAGCATTTTGCAAGAGCCTGAGGTAGCCAAGTATATTTTGGACTGGGGAACCAGAACTAATGACTACGCCCTTGTCGCAACCTGGGAAGAAAAACTTGTAGGCGCGATCTGGGGCAGAATCTTTCATGCCAAAGATCCGGGCTATGGCTTTGTAGATGCACATACACCGGAAATAAGTATGGCTGTCCTTGGAGACTTTAGAGGGCGAGGAATAGGGAGTCAATTGCTTCAAAAAATAGAGGAACCATACAAAGAAAAGGGAGTAAAGGCACTGTCGCTCAGTATGGACAAGCGGAATCCGGCTAAGCTGCTCTATTACAGAATGGGATACCGCCTTTATTCAGAAACCAGCACATCTCAAACCCTTCGAAAATCCATTTAAACCCCCATTCCAAGCAAAATTTTATCCATTTACCCCATAATCCTAAACAATCGAAATAAAAACGTAATTTTGTAGCACTGTATTTGTGGGATTAGTGTAGCAAAGATTAAAGCAAAACGGTATGAATACCCTTCTTTCGGAACGCTCAGTACATGTGCTATTGATAAGTAAATCTCCAGATGATGGTCAGACCTTTAAGACGTTATTTGACAGATTTTCCTATCCACATCCCCCTGTGCTACACGTACAAGAGACGGTAGAAGGGGGCAAAAGGATCTTGGATGTATATGACACAGATATCGTGATATTTGCTTCCAATGTAGGAGAAGAGTCCGTAAAAGAAGGATTAAATCACCTGCAGCAATCTTCTTTACAACTGGGTACTATCTTACTTGGACCAGATTCCTTTCTGAAACCCAATTCCCTTTCGTATTGGGGTGTCCATGTATATCTCTCCCGATCTGAGCTTACCGCCCCTCACTTGGCTCATAGTTTATTGTGGACCCTGGAGAAAGTAGCATTAGAAGAACGTATTCAAGCCCTTCAGCAAGAACATCACGCATACCACTGGGAAATTGATACCAGCCAAAATAGGTGGAAGCAAGATCCTTCGTTGATACGATTTATGGGGAAACCTTTGGATACCTTAGATCAGTATCTATACCAGGTTCCCGCAGCAGATCAGCAAAAAGTTGCCATGGCCTTTATGAAGGGGATTCGCAACCGAGAAAAATTCGAAATCGAACACCTTCTGAATACGGAAGAAGGTCAGAAAAATATTCGCCTAAGCGGAGGCCCTAATCTCTCAAAGGAAGGAAAGCTTACCAGCCTTTCAGGTAAATTGGAAGTCCTCCCTGCTACTCCACCTAAGGTAACCGAAAGGGAAATCCGCAAAGCTGAGGAAAGCCCTATTGTCCCTCAAAAGGAACCAGAACCCAAGCCTGTTGTAGCAGATCCTACCCCTTCCTCTGTGTACCAAAACGGCGGAAACGGTAGCCAGCGTGCAGCAACTTCTACTCCTGTTCAAATTCGGTATACCAACATAGCCTACCTAAAGCAGGTATCCAGTGGCGACAAGGAGATTATGCGAAAAGCCATTTCAAAGTTCTTAGAAACCACCCCTGAAATGATCACACAACTGGAAACTCAACTCAAGTCCCAGGACTATGATCAACTGGGAAAAACAGCCCATAAGCTAAAAAGTTCGGTAGGTCTAATGGGAATGGAAGAACTCCAAAAAACTATGCAGAACATTGAGCTAGTTGCCAAAAGTAAGCAGCGCCTGGATGTACTTCCTGTGCTGGTGGACCGCTCACAGAAAATGCTCACCCATTCCCTGACAGAGTTGGAACAGGAGATGAAAGCACTTTAAGTTACAGGTATCGGCTCTACATTTTGTCCTCCTCTATTGAGATTAACCAAATGGTCAAAAGACATGAGATATTCTCCTTCATGTATCCTTCTGGCCACTCTTTTCTGTTCTCTCTCTTCTGGCATCAGTTATCTTTGATATTGCTACCCAAGAACCCTCTGGATAAAGCACCTCTGTCAAGCTCAAGCCCTTGGCTGCCACATTTGGTCCAGCCTGGGACCGATCCCTCGATTCAATGATCCGGCCAAATTCTTCCAAAGAAATTTTCCCTAAACCTACCTCTAGCAGTGTACCCACCAACGCTCTTACCATCCCTCTTAAAAAGCGATTGGCCCCCACATGAAAAATCCACACGCTAGGCTGGATTTCCCAATGGGCATGAAATATCTCACATATCGTCGTTTTATTGTTGCCATGTGCTTTACAAAAGCTTGCGAAGTCTTCAGTAATCAGTAAGCTCTCCGTAGCTTTTTCCATCAGAACCAGGTCCAGGGCTTGACGTACCCAAAGTGCATAAGCCTCTTCGAACGGATCCTTTTGCTGTATAATGCGATATTGGTAACTGCGCTTGGTAGCAGAGAAACGCGCATGAAAGTCAGCCTCCACAGCTCGATAGATTCCTCGAATGGCGATATCCTTAGGGAGCAGGCCATTTAGTTTGTTATAGGAATGCTCAGGCAGGAAGTCCTGAAAATCAAAATGTGCAATCATTTGATGGGCATGTACCCCAGCATCTGTCCTTCCGGCTCCCAGAATGGAGATAGGCTGCTGCAAAAGAGTGGAAAGTGCGTTTTCCAAAACTTCTTGAACCGCAACAGCATTATGCTGAATCTGCCATCCAGCATAAATAGTGCCGTCATAGCTGAGATCCAAGACATATCGCATATAAATATTTCTATGGATTAGGACTTATCTCAAATTGTAAGATAATTGGAGAATTCCGGAAAAGAATTACTTCTTAGGCTTGGGGAGAGGAGCTAGCATCATGATCATCCTTCTTCCTTCCATCCGGGGATGCATTTCAATTTTTGCCTCTTCTTTCAGTTCTTCGGAAAATCGGGCCAGTAGATCTCTTCCTCTGTCTTTAAACACGATGTTTCTCCCTCGAAACTGAACATAGGCTTTAATCTTATTGCCCTCCCCCAAAAACTTCCTAGCGTGCTTCAGTTTAAAGTTAAAATCGTGATCATCCGTATTTGGGCCAAAGCGAATCTCTTTTACCACCACGGTATGCTGACGGGATTTAGCCTCCTTCTCCCGCTTTTTTAATTCATATTTGAACTTGGAGTATTCTACAATCCTACAAACAGGGGGCTTGGCTTTTGCGACCATTTCTACCAGATCCATTTCCAGCTCTTCCGCTAATCTTAAGGCGCGACCTGTTTTGACTATCGCTCCGTCTTCAATGTCAGTTTCAAGGTCCTCAATTTGAACCAATCTAACTTCGGGAACGCGAATTTCATGGTTAATACGATGCTGACGTTGTTTTTGTCTACGTAAATTAGGTTTTCTAGGTCCTCTTCTCAATATATATGTGTTTAATGAAACAAAAAATAAGGTTTATTCCTTCAATTACAAGATAATAAACCACAGAAAATATTACAAAATAATTGATCAATGATCATGCCAGGGAGTTCTCCAATTCCTTTTCTAAAAATTGAATAAACTCCTGGGTACTTAGGCTTCCCTTGTCTCCTTCTTTACGCTTACGAAGAGAAACGGTTTGATTATTAACCTCTTTTTCCCCTATTATAGCCATATAGGGATATTTCCCGAGCTCTGCATCGCGAATCTTTTTGCCAATTTTTTCTGTTCTAGCATCTAGTTCAACTCGAAATCCTTTTTCTTTCAGCGACTTCTCCAATTCCTCACAGTAAGGCAAGAATTTATCACTAATGGGTAAAATAATCACCTGAACAGGAGCTAACCAGAAGGCAAAATCACCTCCAGTATGTTCGATTAAGACTGCGACAAAGCGTTCCATAGAACCAAAGGGTGCTCTATGAATCATCACCGGTCTGTGTTTTTGGTTATCAGATCCTATATATTCGAGTTCAAATCGATCCGGAAGTTGGTAATCTACCTGAATGGTTCCCAGTTGCCACTGCCTACCTAAGGCATCTTTTACCATAAAATCAAGTTTCGGACCGTAGAATGCTGCTTCGCCCAGCTCAGTAATGGTCTCTAAGCCCTTTTCCTCAGCTGCCTCAATGATGGAGCGTTCTGCAATCTCCCATTGTTCATTATCCCCGAAGTACTTATCAGAATTATCGGGATCTCTTAGGGAGATCTGGGCAGTGTACTCATCAAACCGTAGGATCTTAAAGATATACAGGACAATGTCGATAACCTTCTTAAATTCCTCTTTTACCTGATCGGGTCGACAAAATATATGGGCATCATCTTGGGTAAAGCCTCTCACACGAGTTAACCCATGGAGTTCTCCGCTCATTTCATAGCGGTATACTGTTCCAAACTCTGCAATGCGGAGAGGAAGGTCTCGATAAGAATGAGGCTTAGCTAGGTAAATCTCACAGTGATGGGGACAATTCATCGGTTTGAGCAGAAACTCTTCCCCTTCATGGGGAGTATGGATTGGCTGAAACGAATCTTTCCCGTATTTTTCGTAATGGCCCGAAGTTACATACAATTCTTTTTTACCGATATGAGGGGTTATCACCAGTTGGTACCCATGAGATTCCTGAATCTTATTGAGGAAGGCAGCCAATGTTTCCCTCAGGCGAACTCCTTTGGGAAGCCAAAGCGGTAGTCCCATACCTACACGGTTGGAGAAAGTAAATAATTCCAATTCCCTTCCCACCTTTCGGTGATCCCTCTTTTTAGCCTCCTCCAAAAATTGCAGGTATTCATCCAATTCCTTTTTCTTGAGAAAAGAAATGCCATAAATACGCGTCATCTGCTTATTGTTCTCATCGCCTCTCCAATAAGCCCCTGCGGTATTCATTAATTTTATAGCTTTGATTACCTTCGAATTAGGAATGTGAGGACCTTTACACAGATCTACAAAATTCCCCGACTCATAGAAGGTAATAGATCCCTCTTCCAACCCTTCTATCAATTCTACCTTATACTCATTATCTATAGACTGGTAATGCTCCAAAGCCGCTTGCTTTGAGATGGGTTTTCGCTGGAAAGTTTCTCCACTTTTGGCCAGCTCCAAAAACTTCTTTTCGAGCTTAGCAAAATCATGTGCCCCAAACTCATAGTCCCCAAAATCTACATCGTAGTAAAAGCCATTATCAACCGCAGGGCCAATTCCCAGTTTGACCCCAGGATATAGGGCCTCTAGTGACTCAGCTAAAATATGTGCAGAAGAGTGCCATAAGGTTTTCTTTCCGTCTTCATCCCTCCAGGTAAGAATTTCTATAGCTGTCGTTTCTTCAATGGGTCGATCTAAGTCCCAAACTTCGCCATTAACACGAATGGACAAGGCATTGCGAGCAAGTCCCTCACTGATATCCCGGGCAACTTCCATCCCAGTGATCCCCTTGTCATATGCACGGGAGGAACCATCGGGTAACAACAATTGTATTTGCTGTGCCATAAAATAAAAATTCTCAAATAGTTTATTACGGCGCAAAGGTACTGACTCAAAAGCGTTATTCCCAAGCTTTTTCCATTAAGCAAAATCTTGAGTAGATTTGAAGATATGACGAATTATGTAGTCTCTGCAAGAAAGTATAGACCCAGTACTTTTAGTTCTGTAGTGGGTCAGAGTCATGTTACCCTTACCCTCAAAAGTGCCATCCTGATGAACCAATTGGCGCATGCCTTTTTGTTCTCTGGTCCGAGGGGAGTGGGCAAGACTACGTGTGCACGTATTTTGGGCAAAGCCATTAATTGCGATAACCTCACCAATGAAGGGGAACCCTGCAATAGATGTGATTCTTGCTTGGCTTACAATGAAGGAAAAAGCATAACCATTCATGAGTTGGACGCGGCCTCTAACAACAGCGTGGAGGATATTCGAAACCTTATTGAGCAAACGCGCTACATTCCTCCTAATGGCAAGCGAAGTGTATACATAATTGATGAGGTTCATATGCTCTCTCAAGCAGCATTCAACGCCTTCTTGAAAACCCTTGAGGAACCACCAGCCCATGTATTATTCATTCTAGCTACTACCGAGAAACACAAAATCCTCCCGACCATTCTTTCCCGCTGCCAAAAATTTGATTTCAAACGGATCAAGGCAGACGATATCGCCCATCACCTCAAATACATCTCGGATTCAGAAGATGTTCAATACGAATTTGCCGCACTTCAACAAATTGCCCTCAAAGCGGATGGGGCCCTTCGGGATGCCCTAAGTCTATATGACCAGTTGGTAAGTTTTACAGGAAAGTCACTTAGCTTTGCTTCCGTTCTTGAAAACCTCAATATCCTAGACTACGATTTTTATTTTGAAGCGGTAAGTCAAATGCAAGCGCAGAACCATACTGCCTTGTTGTTACTACTAGAAGATTTAATTCAAAAGGGCTTTGAGGCAACAGATTTTCTCCAAGGTATGATAGAGCACCTCCGAAACCTCTTGGTTTGTAAACAGCCTCAAACGGTAAATTTGATGGAGGTATCTGATAATGTAAAAGAAAAGTATATTCAACAAAGTCAGGGAACGGATAATACCTGGCTCCTTAATGCCTTCAACTTGTTAGTCGAAGCAGAAAAAGGAATCAAGACTGCAGCTTTTCCAAGGCTACAGGTAGAGTTAGCCTTAATTAAGCTTGCGCACCTAGGCCAGGCTATTTCTGTAGTAGAAGGTGGAGAAATAGTAAAAAAAAAAGTCTCATAGCCCCCTCTCCAAAGCCTAAAGAACAGCCTATTGCAGAAACCGCTAAGCAAGAGGACATAGAAGAGCAAAGCCCCCTTTCGCCTCCACCTGAATCCATTCCTCCTAAAACGACAGAGGAAAACCCTAGTATCCCACAAGCCAAACCCTCAAAAAAAGCTGAGTTTGCCTTGGTTCAAAACCTAGATCAGATTGAATCCTTACTTCAGGACCAGGCAAAGGAGAGTTCTGGTGATTCTTCTCAGGACTTAGACCATTCTCCCGTATTCAACCCTGAAATCCAAATAGACAAGGAGGCCTTTCTCAAGTTCTTACACATATATGTGAACCAGTTGCAAACGCAGAACCGAATGAACCAAGCCATGGCTTTAACGGAAGCCGAGCATCAGCTCAATGGAAATTCTTGGAAATGCATTGTAAAAAATGACCTTTCCGAGCGATTAATCTCCCAGGACAAAGACCTCCTCCCCTATCTCAGAGATCAACTGAGCCTTCCTCAATTATTTCTCGAAGTTGAAATTTCCGAAGCAATTTCCGACGAATCCTCTACCCGCCCCTACACCCCAGAGGAAAAATTAAAAGCTATGGCCGAAAAAAATCCATCTCTCAAAAAACTAATGAAATTATTTAATGCTAGGATTATCTATAAATAACAGATTTTAGGAAAAAGCAACTTTTCAGGCTTGCCTTTTTATTTAGAAAGTACTTTATTTACAGATAATTATGGTCATGTTTGATCAACTTCTTAGTTGATAATTTTGCCCATCAGAGGAAGGAATGAAAAATTACCCCATCGGAAATTGATTTAATCTTGTAAAGGAACGAACCCTTAAGTTTTCTTTCCGTATAACTTCCTTGGGTAGAATATTGTTGTGGAACGTATTTTTTTTGAGAAATTTACGTATATTGTACAAAAATTTTTTATCCAGTATTATTAACCCATAATTTGCAGACACTATGGCAAAAACTCAGGAAATCAAAGGGGATCGGCTGGAAAGACTCGAACAAAGTCTGTTTCAGTTGACCGATGTAATCCAACGTCACCAAGAGCTTGTACAAAAGAAATTTAGCGTTTCTTCAGTTGAGATTGATATTCTCAAGCTGTTACAAGAAGAAGGGGACAAGAAAATGAAAGACATTGGAGAGAAGGTAAAGGTAAAACTGAGCAACCTTACTAATATCGTTGACCGTTTAGAAAACCAAAAGCTGGTAAAACGTGTAAATTCGAAAACTGACCGTCGCTCTATTTATGTTCACATCTCTTCTAAAGGAGAAAAGTTACTTGAGTCTTACGCAGAATATCTTAGAGATCTTTCAACGAGAATGAAACAAGTTATCCAAGAAGACCAATTCGGAATATTGGTTGATGGACTTGAAAAAATTTCTCAGGTTTCTTTACCTGGATATTAACTATCCCCAAATTAACACCTTGTTACAAGCGGATCTTACCTGTTACCAACCAAGATCCGCTCTTTTTTTTCTACCCTCACCGCTTTCTGGAACAAAGGACTCCAATACCCCGTATCGAGCCGATCGTATCTCACCCCTCTGCTTGTCGTTGCATGAATGAAATTTACCTCCCTGTTTTGAACTGAGGATACAATTCCAACATGGTTTATTTTTCGCGAAGATTTTCGAGTGGAAAAAAATACCAAATCTCCTGGACGTAAATCTTTTCTTCGAACATCCTTCCCAACTTGGGCCTGTTGCCATGAAGCCCTAGGTAAGGCTTGATCTACTGACTCAAAAGCTTTCACTACTAAACCCGAACAATCCAGCCCTCTTCTCGTATTTCCCCCATACTTGTAAGGAACACCCAAGTAAGAATCCGCTGTTTGCAGTATCCGCTTGACGCGTTTGTTATGGCCTTTGACATACGTATCTCCTTTGGACTTTGGAGGAACGTCTTTGAGCTGGTCCACATGGCTATTAGGTTTGGGAGCATTCGTTGGCTGCTCCGTATTTTCAGCCATTTGCTTTTCCTTCCTATCTTTCAATAAATAGTCATACTTAGAATACCCCGATTCTCTGTTTGACGCACACCCTACGATAAGTAGGGCCCCACTTAAAACCATGCTTAGGAATATTTTAGCTTTCATTTTATTACCGTTAATGATCCGTATTTCATGGTTCTTCTCGCTTCTGGCTTTGGTTAGCAAATCAATTTCTATTCCAGTTTTACGTATTCTGGACCATTGAACTATTGAAAAGAAGCACGCTTAAATCGTTGTGGAGACACAAACGTATTTGATCCTACACTTTTGAAAGATTCAGAAAACAAAATGAAGTACTGAATCCAATAGGTATACCTTACAAGAGTTCTTGGGAGGGATCCCAAAAGTGCTTTTTATAGTCCACTATTTTATACGCGGTAACTTCTATTCCTTCTTTTTCTAAACAGGACTGCATAGATCGCTCGGGAGGGAAATGATGCCTTCCTGTAAGTTCCCCATTACGGTTTACTACCCTATGAGCGGGAATTCCCTTTTCTAGCACGCTTTGATTGAGGGCATAGCCTACCATTCTAGCGCTTTTTCCCGAACCTAGATACTTCGCAATAGCCCCATATGAGGTAACCCTACCCTCTGGGATTAGCTTTACTACTTCGAATACATCTTCGTAGAAACTTTGTCTATTAAATGAAGAAGGTTTTTTCATTTCCCTTGTATCATCGGAAAAAGGCGGTCTACAAGTACAATTCCCACCACAGCAGCTATGGTAGATAGAAAGGCTACGGCTACTAATAGGACCCAGCGAACAGGCCGGGCCTTTCGATCGGCTGGCTGAGCACGTTCCGTAATAAGAATGGTGTGGAAATTCGTTTCATTCATCTTGTCCAGGTTGATAATTTTTTTCTGAACATTCTTTAACTCCATAGCAAGCTCATCTTGCAACATCTCCATTTGCCTTACCTTGTCGTAGCCTTCTCGGAATTTTTGAAAATTTATTACTCCTCCCTCACTATCTCCCCAGAGGCTTCTAACTTTACTCTCCAATCCCAATGCCTTGTTCTGGAATTCTCTATAGCGGCTATTGTTACGATTCCTATAATATTCAACCTGAGCCTTTGCCTCCGCGAGTGCATTTTGCTGCTCAATCATCTCCCCCAACATAGCTTCAGTCTGACGCTCTATATGATACACATCGTATGCTTGACGGAGGGTGTAAATACTATCTGCCACTCGACTT
>JBCCTX010000283.1:0-9938 GCA_039197765.1 Bacteroidota bacterium | reverse complement strand
GCCAGGTGCCCAAATATGGGAGAGTGCTGGGGCGCTGGTACAGCGACCTTCATGATCTTAGGGAATACGTGTACCCGGTCTTGTTCTTTCTGTGCCGTGGCCACAGGAAGGCCCAATATTCTAGACAAAGCCGAACCCATACGGGTAGCCAAAGCGATTAACCTTATGGGGGTTAAGCACGCGGTGCTCACCTCGGTGAATCGTGACGAACTCAAGGATGGGGGAGCCTCCATTTGGGCTGCTACCATTCGGGAGACCAAGAAGCTTTGTCCAGATACCACTATGGAAACCCTCATTCCCGACCTGAAAGGTCGCTGGGAAGCGCTGAAGCTTATTACGGAAGAGAAGCCTGAGGTGATCTCTCACAACATGGAAACCGTAAAGCGCTTGTACCGCAGGGTTCGTCCCCAAGCCAAATACGACCGTAGCTTAGAGCAGATCCGTCGCACAAAAGCAGAAGGTATTCGAACTAAGTCGGGTTTTATGGTAGGATTAGGGGAGAAAGTAGAAGAAGTATATGAACTGATGCGCGATTTGGTCGAGCACGATTGTGATGTGCTGACTATTGGACAATATTTGCAGCCTACCAAAATGCACCTTCCCGTTCACGAGTTTGTCCATCCAGATCTTTTTGCACACTACAAGCAAGTGGGGCTGGAAATGGGATTTGACTACGTGGAGAGTGGGCCTTTGGTGCGCTCCAGCTATCATTCCGAACGTCATTTATGAAAACCTTGATCCTGTGTCGGCACGCGAAATCTGATTGGCCAGAGGGAGTTCCCGATGCCATGCGTCCCCTGAAAGACCGGGGGATTAAAGATGCACGCCGACAAGGGCAATTGCTGTTTGAAAGAGGGGTAGCAGTAGACCTCATTTTTAGTTCTCATGCCAATCGTGCACTTTCCACTGCCAAGATTATAGCAGAGGAGATTAAATATAATGGAAGGATTCACGAGAAACCTTCCATCTATCACGAGGGTGCGAGAGGATTGATTACCTTGGCTCAAGAACTTCCTGACTCAATCGAGTCGGCTATATTTTTTGGCCATAACCCAACCATGGAGCAGGTGGTTCGGTTTCTGCTACAGGCAGAACAACCCATCGCTATGCCTACCTGCGCAATGGCATGTTTTGAATTATCAACTTCCAGCTGGGAGAACTTATCTCCCCACACTGCACAGTTGCGCTGGCTGCTAATCCCCCGTCTGAAGCGAAAGGAAGATGTTAGTTGAGAATTTTTTTTCTGATGAAATACTTATTTTTTCGGATCAGATTCCAATACTTACCACTTCCGTCCGTTTTTATTTAAGTATTTAGCGGTACCTGCTATGAAGCAAAGATTACTTTTTTCTTTTATTCTCCTTTGCCTTTTTTGCTTGAATAACGTACAAGCAACACACATCGTAGGGGCAGAATTATTTTATGAATGTACAGACCCTGCCAACTCTCGATATACCATTACCTTGAAACTTTATCGAGACTGTCTTGCAGGGCAGGCACCTTTTGATAGCGAAATCACGGTATTTGCCTTTTCTTCTCAGACCGGTCAGGCGGTTCGATACCTCAATATTCCCCTTCCCCTTCGCACGCCAGAAATCGTGCCCGAAGAGTGGGACGTGTGTGTGGGAAGGCCTTACAACATCTGTGTGCAGGAAGGCGTCTATCAAGCAAGGGATGTTTATCTTCCTCCCATCGCAGGAGGGTATGACTTAGGATGGGCAAGGTGTTGCCGAAACCAGGCAATCACCAATTTGGAAAGCCCCCTTTCAGAAGGAGTTACTTATCTGGCTCATGTACCCGGTCCTGAAGATGCGGAGTGTAACAGCATGCCGCAATTCGTCCAGTTTCCTCCCATTTTTCTTTGTGCAGGTGAGACCTTTAACTTCGATCATTCTGCAATAGATCCAGATGGCGATTCTCTTTCCTATGATTTGACAAATCCTTATACTGGGATTAACATTGAAGGGCTTGGGGCAGGCAATCCCCGAGAGGGCGGAAATGATCCCATCGTAGATCGCTTCGAAAATCCCATGGGGCCTCCTCCTTACCAAAATGTGGTATTTCGTCAAGGCTTTTCTTTTCGAAACCCGTTTGGGGCTTCCCGAGCAAATCAAAACTTTCAAATAGATCCCTTAACAGGGTATATTACCGCAACGCCAGAACAACCTGGCATTTTTGTCCTCTCTATTTCAGTATTTGAATGGAGGAATGGGGTGCTATTAAGTGAGAATAGGCGAGATTTTCAAATCCATGTCATCAACTGTCAAGAGCAGGATGTTCCTCCGGTAATTACCCATGACTTAGGCGACTTACCCAGCTCAGGGGATACCATTATCATTGAACCGGAAGTTCCCTTTTGCTATGACATCAATGTTACAGATCCCAATATCGCCGATAGGCTGACAGCCTTTCCCATAAGTGCAGAATTTGGAAATGGCTTCGCCTTTGCCCCACTTGCTACCTTCGAGTTTGTAGGAAGAAATCCACTGGATGGAGAAGTGTGTTGGCAGCCTGCTTGTGAATATGCGGGACAAACCATTCCCCTTGTAGTTGGGGCGAGAGATTTAGGCGATTGTCCAACAATTTCTAATGTGTTTGATACGGTTTGGGTGAGGGTTCTCCCCCCTCCTAACGACGCCCCAGAAATCGTACCCGATCTTTCCGGCAACGATTTTGTGGGTGATACCTTATTCGTCCAAGCAGGAGGTAGTTTTTGCTACACCTTTTCTGCGACTGATATCAACGCAACGGACTCTCTCACCTTGGACCCGAGTCCGGCATTCCGCCAACCGGGTGGTCCAACCCTTACATTTGAAGGGGCAAACCCGTTAACGGGTGAAGTGTGTTGGGAAACCTCCTGTGGCTTGGTTGGGCAAATTGTCCCCCTTCGATTAGGCGTGTTTGACGATGCCAAATGTCCCTCACAAAAAAGTGCTGAGAGCACCATCTTTGTCAAAATTGAACCCCCAGAAAATGATCCCCCTACCATCATTCATGATTTATCGGGATTGAATAGTTCCAATGACACAGTATTTGTTAGTACGGATGAGGCATTTTGCTACAACTTCTCCGTGGTGGACGTGAACCTGGAAGACTCTCTGATGGTAGAACCCCTCAGTCCTATATTTGGCAATGACTCTACCCTTACGATCGAATTTTCGGGGGAAAACCCCATCGAAGGGCAAATTTGCTGGATGCCGAATTGTACCTATGAAGACGCAGTCATCCCCTTGGTACTAAGTGCATTTGACAATGGATTGTGCGGCAATGAATTAAGGGCTTTAGATACGGTATTCATTAATGTGCAACCACAAGAAGGCTTGGCACCTGTAGTAGGATTTGAACTGGGAGACCTAGCTGCTCAAGGAGATACCTTGGTCGTCGAGGCTGGGGATAGTATCTGTATGGGATTTTTTATTGCCGACTTAACCCCTGAAACGGGATTGAACTATGATATCCGCTTTGAAGTCTTAGATGGTACGGAACTGAGCTTGGGAGACCTTTCCAATCTTCAGGTTTCTACAGATTCCGTTACAGGAGAAGTATGCTTCAAACCAGATTGTAGCAATGGAGGAAGCCTGTTTCGCTTGGTATTGGAAGGGGTAGATGATAAATTTTGTGAACCCTTCCCCCAAACTTCAGATACTTTATTTATCAAGGTAAATACGGACCTAGAAGTTGTTCTGGGGGCTGATCTTACCGTATGCGAAGGTACTGGAGGAGCAATGTTGGAGGCCAACATAGTTGGGGCAGATTCTGGTGTCGCCGAATTTACTTATGTATGGGACTGCACCAGAACAGGCCGCTGTGGGATTAGCGATATCAATGCTGAAACCCCCGTCGTGAATCCTTCAAGAACCACTACCTATTTTCTTCAGGTAACCGATCAGAATGGTTGTACAAGCGAAATAGATTCCTTTACACTGGAAGTTTTACCACAACCCTTCATAGACGTAAATGCAGATCGGACCTTGTGTACAGGAGACGATAGTGTTTCACTAGATGTAATCGTCTTAAATGATGATGAGGTTCCAGGGCCTTACACATATGAATGGTTTCCTAAAGAGGGGCTTAGCGATCCTACCATCGCAGAACCCCGAGCCTTACCAGATACCAGTACCATTTATACAGTCGTGGTTATTGGAGATAATGGCTGTTCAAGTGCGTCCACCAATCTAGATGAAGCGAGTACAACGGTCGTTTCTCTACTCCCTACGCCTGTAGCTAATGCAGGTCCAGATATGAATGTGTGTGAAGGAGACTCGATTACTTTGTTGGGTTCTATCACAGGAGATCCTACGGATGTGGTATTTACTTGGTCCCTAGGAGCAGAAGTAGTAGGAAGCGGTGTGCAAAATCTCACTATCAGCCCCACTACGTCTGAACTCTATGTATTAAGTGTCGAAAATGGAGGATGTGAGGGGATTTCAGATTCTGTATTGGTAAGTTATCATCTGGCTCCTACCCTTAGCTCTGGGGAGGACTACGAAGTATGTGCACGGGAACCACTGGAACTCACAATTGAGGCCAGCTTAATAGCGGATAGTACTTCCGAATTCACCTATCAGTGGGAGCCGATGGAAGGCATATCAGACTTCAATTCGCCTTCTCCCACCGTAGTGTTAGAAAACTCTGAAACCTTACGAGTCTCCGCCACTAGCGCAATAGGATGTACCAGTTCCACCCTAGAAATTCCTGTATTGGTGAACTCTACGCCCCTTGCGGAAGCAGGGCCTGATGCATTTGCCTGTGGAGATGAGCCTGTGCAATTAGATGGGAGCCTTACTTTTCTAGGGGAAAAACCCGATTCTAGTTTGTTGGATATTTCCTGGACACCGGAAACAGGTCTTTCCCTATCCGATACGTTAAATCCTATGGTTATTCCAGAACGGTCTACCCTTTATTACCTAACCCTTACTCAGGGAAATTGTAGTACCACAGATTCGGTTTTGGTTGACTTATTTTTAAGCGTAGATGCTGAGGCTTCTGCCGATACCAATCTGGTATGTGGAGGGACCGAAGTACGCCTTTCGGTAGTAGGAGGAAATGGCTCTCCCAACTTCGCTTGGGCACCTGCTGAAATCTTGGATGATCCTACCAGTGCGCAGCCCGTTGCTACCCCAGATTCCACCACTACTTTTGTAGTGACCTTGAATGAGCAAGGCTGTAGTGCAATAGATAGCATTACGGTAGAAGTACGGCCCGGCCCTGTAGGAACTTTAGAGGCTTCTGCTACGAGTATTTGTCCCAATACATCTGTAGACTTTATGGCCATCACCCAAGGGTTGGAAGAACTCGTTTGGGATTTTGGAGATGGAACCAGCTCTACGGAAATGACTCCATCCTATCTTTACGAGGCCCCAGGTATATATATGGTTAGCTTACAGGGGAGAACCGCCGAAGGCTGTTTGGGAATCGCGGACCAATTACAGGTTGAGGTATTGGAAGGAGGAATCGCTGCCTTTGGTTCTGATCCAGATGGGAGTGCTACCATAGTGGACCCCGAACTTACAATAGACTTTGTTGACGAATCTACGGGAGCTGTATCGTATGATTGGAACTTTGGAGATGGAGATTCTTCCATCATGGCAAACCCCACCCATACCTTTGAAAAAGAGGGGAGTTATGAAATAGTACTGACTATAACCGATGCAGGAGGCTGTACGGATACGGATACCTTATTGATCGACCTCCGTCGTCAGACCACCTTTTTCCCCAATGTATTCACTCCGAATGCAGATGGCGTGCTAGATAGTTATATCAGTCGATACTCTGGGACTGAAGCATTCCAAATGCAGATATTTGATCGCTGGGGTAAACTTATGTTTGAATCTAATGATCCAGAGGCAGGATGGGATGGAACAGCGCCTGATGGCAAGAAGGCTGAAGACGGTGTCTATTTTTACATAGCAGAAATTGCAGATGACGTTTTCAAAGGGCACATTACCTTGATGCGCTAACCCGTAAATCCCACGTCTCCTTCTCCATCTTGCCATGTAAGGCTCTCAGGTGGAGGAAGTTCAGGGATGAGTGAATTGGAAGCAAGGTATACCTCTTCGAATACCTTTTTATATAGGAATACCCCTTTTACTTTATCTAGAATTTCAATCAAAGGTTGGTGATAGAGGGTCAGGAAATCACATTTCCAATGTACCACATAGTATAAGAGTACGCTTCGAAGGTCTTCCTCCAATTCCGTCCGGGAATCTCCCATTTCCTTTGCAAAAAAGAAGGGAATGGTCAGATGTGGCCCAACTTTTAACAGCACCATTAATACCTGTGGCTTCCCTTCAGGATCGTATAGCCCTAAATAAATTCTTTGGTAACGCGCTACGATCTCGGAAAAAGGATATACTTGCTTGCTTATCGATGAGTCTTGCTTCCCGTAAACCCAGGGGAATTCTCCCATCCACTTTAGCTCTATGGCACCTCGCTGGGTAAGGGACTGCGTTGTATGCTGATTCACAAACGCTTCCCATTCTGGTTCTAGATCGGTAAAAGCCTTAAACGCAACGTTTTTTGCTGAAATCCAAAACCGTAGGATCAAGAACTTACGGTCGTGAAAGAAATTGAGAACCTTATCCCCAAATTCAATCAGTGCAGTATTCTTTCGAAAGACCTCATGTTTGGGGGCTAATAACCGATGCAGAGCAAAGCGCGTGTAGTAGCGTCTGCCCCGATTTACAAAAAACCGCTGAAATTGCCCAGATTTCAGATAAACTTCCCGAGAGGCAGGGGAATTGTGGGTGGTCATAAGGCTGCCTTCCCAGTCTTGCAATACAGCTTTCAATAGGGTTGAGGCAATTCCCTTCCTGCGATGTTTGGGGGAAATCCAAACCCCGCTGAGCCATGCAAATGTTTGCGGATTCTCTTCTTTATAGAAGGCATCCACCAGTAGGGTTCGGAACCCTACAAGCTCATTTTTCTCCCAGGCTAAGTAACATATAGGGGCAGAAAGAGAACCCCTGGGATTATGGAGATAGGATAAGGCTCGGGCGCGACTGATGGGTACCACGGGCAACTGCGAATATGGGTCGGAGTGTATCCATTCTACTAATTCTCCTATGGTAAATCGTTGGATTTCCATGTTAGGGATGCGTTACCACGTTTCGATTCAGAAGTGCCTTGGGAAAATACGCTGAGTAGGCCTTCCACAAGGTATTTCGAGCCCCTGGGCGCTTTTCCATGGGGATGCGTTGGAGATTTTGGGGAAATTCGTCTTGCTTCAATCCCGCTGTTCCAAAGCTAAGCTCGATTCCCTGCGCATAAATTTTGTGAAACACAGATTGGGGTACGCCCCAATCTGTAAAGGGAAAGGCAAATACCTTATAGGATAGCCCCCATTTATTGGTGATGTAGGAAACACTGTTTATACATTCAGCTACCTGTTCCTCCACAGTTAACTCCGAAAAATAGGGATGGGATTCACTATGGCCCCCCAAACTGAATCCATCTTCAATTAGTTTCTGGATCTGATCTGAGCTCATGTAGGGCCTTTCTCGGTTCAAAAAGGTAGAAAAATCCAGGTGTAAAGTCTCAGCTATTTGGTCCAGCATGAAGCGTTTTTGGTACGGTAAGGCTAAGATCAGGGAAGAGAGCTTATGAAGTGGAAGCTTTTTCTGGTGGAAAATCTCTGATAAGATTTTGACCTTCTCTGTAGGGGGAGGGGCGTGTTGAAGCGCATGGACCAATAGACTTGCTTTATATCGATAGAATAGCGCCCTATTGTCGATAAAGTCTGTATTGAGAAAAAAGGTGGCGGGAATTCCTTTCTTTAGGAGTATGGGTCTTACCCAATCATAACAGGAACGGAGCCCGTCATCAAAGCTCAGATGAAAAGCATTACGACGAGGTAAAGGCGCTCCATTTATGGACTTACGAACTTCATCCAAACCTATGGGACGGTAATATCTTAGGAGAAAATCCAGGTCTTTTTCGAGTTGCTCTGGACTTAATAGGTGATATACATGCTCAATATGGGGTAGGGGGAAAGTCCATAGCCCATGGTAGAAGGGGAAGATAAGATGCTGCTTGCTGAGCGTAATAAAGGGGGAGAGAAGACCCAAGTTGGTTTATTTTTTTGGGAAGATAAGGTTTTTTGTATTGACAATCCATTGAGGTATTCGCTGGAGGTGCACTTGAGGGTAAGGGTGATTTGTCGCACCAAACCCTTCGTAAAAGCGAGCCAGGCCAGGAAGGTCAGAGCCTTCAAAGTCCAGGTTACAAGAGCCTGTTGAAAATTGTGAAATGACCTGATCTACAAGGTAAAACATGGCACGCATTTCCTTACCCCGTTCACTAGAGACCGCCAATAGGTAAACGAGGTGAAAAGGACCTTGCAAGAGGAAGGCTCCTGCTAGCAATTCCTTTTGGGAACTGTCCCATACCCCGACGGAGGTTCCTTTCCCTTTTTGTATGCCCATCTCAATGATTCCCTGAAGCTTGCGGTAGCTTTCCCCACTTATTGGCACCTGTTCATTCTGCTGTTTCAATTGGATCAGTAGATGCGTATCGAGGGAGAAACTTAAGAAAAGTTGGTTTTTCTGTGCTTTCCGAATGTTTCTTCGCGTATTGGCTGAGTAGGCCTTTTGGAGCCTTTCGTAAGGAGCCGCTAGACTCAACTCATAGTTTGACCTGTTTTTTATTACAAAAGCCTGCTTGTGATTTTTGGGTTGGCTAGGTACATTATGGCTGTTCAATTGATAATGGCCCCAGCGAATACTGCGAGGAAGAGCCTCAAAAAAGGAAAACGCTCCCTCCTTCCATGTTTCTTCTCTTGCATATAGCCCAAGTTGTTGACAGAAAGGAGGCTGAGCCAAGTAGGTAATCCCATATTTTTTTCGAGTAGGAAGAGGAACTATCGCATGATACGCTCCAAAGATTAAGGCATTCCATTGAGGGTGTACTTGATCTAAATACCAGGAATACGCATAGATTCTCGCCCAGGGACATTGGTCCAGGCATTGATCCCATTGCGTTTTGTCAATTTCCTTATGCGATACAAATCGAAACATTCACTTCCAATATGTGGAAAAACTTGAGAATGGAAGCCCCAAAATATTAAAAAGAAAGGATTACATTTGTGGTTAACATGGATGCACGTATTACAATATTAGGCTCAAACCCCTCGTATATCAACAATTTATTGCGGGAACTACGAGATGAAAAAATCCAGGCAGATCGCATGCGCTTCCGAAGTAATATGGAACGAGTGGGTATGCTTATGGCGTATGAGCTCAGCAAAGAACTCTCCTATGAGAGCCAGGAGATAACTACTCCCCTGGGAACCCTAGCTATGGATTTGCTTGCAGAGCAGCCGGTACTGGTTTCCATCCTAAGGGCGGGCCTACCCTTCCACCAAGGCTTTCTGAAGCTGTTTGATAATGCAGATAATGGCTTTATTTCTGCCTACAGGCATCACACAAGAGGGAACGAATTTATCGTAAAGGTTGAGTACCTTGCCATTCCAGATATTACCAATCGCACGCTGATTCTGGTAGACCCAATGATCGCTACAGGCCAGAGCCTTGTGTTGAGCTACAAAGAGGTCGTTGAGGCAGCGGGAAAGCCGGAAAAGGTTATCATTTGTGGAGTAGTTGCTAGCGAAGAAGGTATCGAATACCTTACGCGAAGTATTCCCAACTGCCAAGTTTATGTGCTAGCTGTGGACAAAGAACTTACTGCAAAAGCCTACATCGTCCCAGGCTTAGGAGATGCCGGAGACTTGGCCTTTGGACCAAAGTAAGATTGGCTAAGTAGTAAGTAGTAAGTAATTCGTGTAACCTTTTGTTGATAATCCAAGTTTATCCTACGGACTACGGACTACGGACTACGGACTACGGACTACGGACTACTATCTCTTATCCCCTTAATGTCGCAAATTTAACATTTGAAGCTCTGCTCTGAACGCTTCTTATAGGATTTTCGTTGTATTGTAT
>JBCCTX010000282.1:0-10109 GCA_039197765.1 Bacteroidota bacterium | reverse complement strand
GCTTCATTGGATGTAGCGGGAGCTCCTTTTATGGTAGAGATTTGTCCCCAGGACAGCACTCCTACCGAACCACCTGTTTGCCTAGCCGATGCAGGTACCCTGATGGCAGATTCCATCGCCTGCTTGAGTCCCGATGCTACTGTATCCCTGATGGCAGTTGAAGGTATGGTACCAACTCTTCCTGAAGGGTATGCCCAGGTCTATGTATTGACCCAGGATAGCAGTCTGACTGTTACAGCGGTAGATACCCTCCCTAGTTTCGAAGTAGGTACTCCAGGCTTGTATACGATTCATTCCTTTGTGTATGATCCCTCGGAATTGGTCTTGCCTGAACTGAGCGATTCAGTAGTTGTAACGGGTTTTGACCTCTTGGCACAGATTGAAGCAGATAGCCTATGTGCTTCTCTAGATGTAGCGGGAGCTCCTTTTATGGTGGAAGCTTGTGAATTGTCTTGTAAGGCAGATGCTCCTTCCATGAGTGCACTCAAGCAAGACTTGTGTTTGAATAGTGGAGTTTCAGAGTTGCAGGCTTTTCCGCAAACCTTCCCTGAAATCGAGAATGGGTTTACGCAGGTCTTTGTCCTAACCTCTGGAGAGGAAGAGATTGTCCAGAAAGTTAGTGAGTGGCCCTTATTTCAGGTTGACCAGCCTGGGACTTATAAGGTCTATGCATTTGTGTATAACTCCAGGGATATATTCCTAGGACTTATTGAGTTTGGACAATTAAGCATACAAGACCTGATGGAATTTGTTGCAGATATTGACCCTTGTGCTGCATTTAGTCCTGAAGGAGCATTTTTCAAAGTAGAAGACTGTGACTGTCCCGTAGATCCAGGTCTACTGACTGCAGAGCAAATAGGATGCTTTGATGGAATAAATCCTGTACGGTTGAACCTTGGGTTGAAAGAGTTACCAGTGGTTCCAAGAGGGTTTAGTCTAGGATATGTATTGGCTAAAGGGCAATCAAAAATAATTCAGGGAGCCTATCGCTGGCCATTTATTGGGGTAAGTGATACAGGGGTTTACTCTGTACACCCCTTAGTCTACAATCCCCAGACCTTCAATTTGAATTCGTTAGAGTCAGGATTACCCGCAAGTCCTGATAGAGAGGACGACGATGATGACGAAGAGGGTGATGACGATGACGACGACGAAGATGACGATGATGACGACGACGAGAATCAGGATACTCCTACTCGATTGACAGTTTCGCTACTTTCAAGCTATTTCGCAAGAGAGAATATTTGTGCGAGAATAGAAGAGAATGGGGCTGAATGGACAATTGAAGGGTGTATAGACTTCATCACCGAAAAGGCGGAGTTTAATACAGCAGATAGTCGCGTGGCAAATACAGGCGATTTGGATGGTGCTTCATTCCACCTTTCGCCTAATCCTTCCTACGGATTCGCCTATATCCAGGGAATTCAGGTACAGAGAGGGACCCATGAACTGCTGGTGATAGATATGCAGGGTAAAGTTGTGAAGAAAGGGAATGTCTCTTCTTTTGGAGAGCCCTACGCACTTGATCTTCAAGACTTATCCAATGGATTTTACGGAGTACAGGTTGTCGAACCTTCCGGCAGAATACATTCTTTTAAATTATCTCTGCAGCGCTAAGAAAGGCGGTTAGTTTAGGGTGTATATTGAAAGAGAGGCATCATATGATGCCTCTCTTCACAATGTATAATGAGTAGATACTAGATTAGACAGATCATACACCTACCTCTTTGAGGATACCAGAAATCTTATCCTGTAATCCTTGGTAGGTTGAGTCAAATGCTTCTTTTGATTCCAGAGGCGTATTTACACTCACATAAAACTTGATCTTAGGTTCTGTTCCCGAAGGTCTTGCGGTAACCTTTGTTCCGTCCTCCGTGATGAACTGTAAGACATTAGAAGAGGGAAGATCTACAGCGCTTTCCGCATTGCTGCGCAAATCTTTTGAAAGACTAGATTTGTAGTCGATAATTTGGACAACAGGAGAACCTCCTAACTCACCAAATGGATTTTCCCGCATATTGCGTAGTATTTCCTGAATTTCTTCAGCGCCTTTTTGCCCTGTTTTTTTCAAGGATACAAGCCCTTCGAGGTACATGTTGAATTGCAAATACATCTCAGTAAGCATATCGAAGAGGCTTAGGCCTTCATTTTTAGCGAATGCAACCAGTTCTGCAATCATAGCGCAGGAAGCAATCGCATCTTTATCTCTCACTGAATCACCGATTAAGTATCCATAACTTTCTTCCCCTCCTCCAATAAATTCTTTCTTCCCTTCATTTTCTCTCAGTACCGCGGCAATCCATTTGAAGCCCGTGAGGGTATTGATACACTCGACCCCAAAGTTTTCAGCCATTCTGTCTATTAGATCCGTTGTAACGATGGTTTTGCATACAAATTGATTTCCATCCAGCTTACCCTTGGATTGCCATTGTTTGAGTAGATAATACAGCAAAAGGGATCCCGTTTGATTCCCATTGAGAAGTTGCCATTCTCCTGAAGGGTTTTTAACGCCAATTCCCACGCGGTCGGAATCAGGATCTGTAGCCATCACTAGATCGGCATCTATTTCCTTAGCCTTGGCTAGAGCCAGGCTCATCGCCTCATTTTCCTCGGGATTAGGATATACAACGGTGGGGAAATTACCATCAGGGGTAGCTTGCTCGGTTACAATATGTACATTGGTGAAACCCAGCTTCGCAAGGATATTTGGGACCATAGTAATTCCCGTTCCGTGAATTGGCGAGAAGACAATTTTCAGATCTTTTTGATTATCAATCGCTTCGGGTGTGACGACATTCTCTACGATTGAGGCCAGATAAGGCTCATCGATGAGGGTACTTATCCGCTCGATCTTTGAAGGATCTGCCTGGAAATTGATATCGTCAATCCGTTGGATGTTGTTGACTTCTTCAATGATATTTTTATCGTGTGGAGGAATTACCTGTGCCCCGTCCTCCCAATAGGCTTTGTAGCCGTTATATTCCTTGGGATTGTGAGAGGCTGTAATGACTACGCCCCCTTGGCAATTGAGCTTGCGAATGGCAAACGACAATTCTGGTGTCGGCCGCAATTCTTCAAATAGATACACTTTGATTCCATTGGCAGAGAATACATCAGCGGTAATTTGTCCAAAGTATTCACTGTTGTTACGGCTATCGTAGGCTACTGCTACCTTTATTTCCTGATTGGGAAACATTTTTAGGAGGTAATTAGAGAGGCCTTGGGTAGCCATGCCGAGGGTATATTTATTGATCCGATTGGATCCAATCCCCATAATTCCTCTCAGTCCGCCCGTACCAAAGGCTAAATCCTTGTAAAAGGCGTCATTAAATTCTTCTAAGGTATCTTTGCCGAGCAAGCGAAAGATCTCTGCTTTTGCCGATTCTTCGATGTCACTTTCTAACCATTTTTGGACTTTAGAGCGGATAGCAGGGTCGAGGGATATAGGGTCTTTTAACATAAGTATTGTGAATATTTTCCTTCGGTGAATCTACGACTTTCCTGGGAGTATCCGTTTAAAATTAAGATTCAATGCTCAAAAATTCTTGCCATTTGGTTCACAACAAAAAAATAAGGCCTGGGATTGTGAAAATAGCCCCCTTTGTCTAGGTTCTATTGTAACTTGTAGGTGTGTACATAGACCAACTTAAACTTTCACTGTTTCGAAACTACTTGTATCAGGAACTCCAATTCTCTCCTCATGTAAACTGTTTTGTGGGAGTAAATGGTTCTGGAAAAACCAATGTATTGGAGGCAATACACTGTTTGGCAATTACCCGTAGTTTTCGCTCAGCGCAGGATGGATGGATGGCTATGGAAGGGGAAAGGGGCTTCTTTGTGGGCGGGAAAGCTTATTCGGATGATATGGCTTCTCAAGTTGCCTATAGTTGGGAGAAAGGGAAGGGAAAAAACATTAAGGTGAATAACGGCGATCGAAAGGCCAGTGAACACATTGGGGATATCCCACTCGTGGCGATACTGCCCGATGATACGCAGTTGATTACAGGAAGCGGTGCAGATCGCAGAAAATTTCTGGATGTGTTACTATGCCAGTACAGCAAGCCTTATTTATTTCACTTAACCCAATACGACAAGGTTCTCAAACAGCGGAATGCACTGTTGAAAAGCTTTCACGAAATGCGTTACTTTGATGAGGAGCAATTGGGCCTTTGGGATATGCAGCTAATTCCTCATGGAATAGAAATCGCGACCTATCGGAAGCAATTTATCCAAGACTTCCAGCCCATTTTCTCCAAATATTTCCATTATATCGTTGCGCAAGGAGAAGTACCTGAGATTGTATACCAGTCGCACCTAACGGAAAATACCGAGGAGGAGTGGAAGGCGCTTTTACTAGAGAAAAGGGAGAAAGATCGGGTGTACCAGTACAGTACGGCAGGCGTTCAACGGGATAACCTCCAGTTTCGATTGAATGGCCAAATGATCAAAAACTTCGGCTCTCAAGGACAACAAAAGACCTTTGCGATTTCCTTAAGGTTGGCACAGTATTTCTTGTTAAAGGAGCAAAAACAGGTTTCACCTATCCTTTTACTAGATGATATTTTTGATAAATTGGATCAGTATCGACTCAAACAAATTGCAGCGTTGGTGGCAGGGGTTTTGGAAGGCCAAGTTTTTATAACGGATACGTCCTTAGAGCGTCTAAGAAAAGCATTTTCGGAAAAAACCAGCGATCGGGAGGTTTTTTTCTTTCAGGTAGAAAAAGGGAAAATTGAACCAATTAGTAATGAAGAAGAACAATGAATATATGAGCTTGGGAGACGCTATTTCACAGTTTCTAAGCAAAAATGGGCTATTGGATGAAGTAAAGATTCAACAACTTATTCAAGACTGGGAATCTTTGATGGGTAAGCCGGTTGCCACGCACACAGAAAAAATTTGGTTTGAAAAGGGTACGTTATACGTAAAAATTTCGTCTTCTATATGGAGGCAAGAGTTAAGCATGGCTCACAAGGAAATACGAAAAATTGTCAATGAGTCCATAGGAAAGGAACTGGTAAGAGAAGTGAAAATATATGGATAAAAAAAAGGGGTCGCTCTTACGAACGACCCAAACAGCCATGAAAACGCCCTAAATCTTTATACTAAGTTGTGTATATCGTACTCTATCATATTGAAACTATATAATATTTTTTTCTTTTGCAAAAATATATTTCCTTTTTTTTTGAATTAGGATGTAAATTTATGCCGATTATTTTTTTCGTTTATCCGTTCCCGTTATGATTGAAACAACAGGTTCTCTTAACTTCATTGAACAAATTGTTGTAGATGACCTTGCAAGAGAGAAGGCTTTGGAAATACATACCCGGTTTCCCCCTGAGCCCAATGGTTTCCTACACATAGGTCACGCTAAATCCATCGTATTAAATTTTGAATTAGCGAAGAAATATGGGGGAAAAACAAATTTGCGATTTGATGATACGAATCCAGCGAAAGAAGACGAAAAATACGTGGAAGCTATCAAGGAGGATGTGAAGTGGCTGGGATATGATTGGGGAAAAGTGGCCTTCTTCGCTTCGGACTACTTTGAGGAGTTGTACCAATTAGCGATCCAACTCGTCAAGGCAGGCAAAGCCTATGTAGACCAATCCTCTACAGAAGAAATTCGTCGGATGCGGGGTATTCCTATAGAGCCTGGTGAAGAGAGCCCCTACAGGGACAGACCTATTAAGGAGAACCTGGATTTATTCAGGAAAATGAAGCAAGGAGAGTTCGAGGAAGGGTCTTGTGTATTGCGGGCCAAGATTGATATGGCCTCTCCTAATATGCACTTGCGAGACCCCATCATGTACCGGATTATCGATGCGCCGCATCATCGTACGGGTACAGATTGGAAAATCTATCCCATGTATGACTGGGCCCATGGACAAAGCGATGCGATGGAAGGGATTACCCATTCCCTTTGTACCCTGGAGTTTGAGGTGCATAGGCCTTTATACGACTGGTATCTTGATCAATTACCAGAATTTACGCCTCGGCCTAGGCAGATTGAATTTGCTAGACTCAATCTAACCTACACCCTGATGAGTAAGCGTAAGCTGCTAGAGTTGGTAGAAGGAGGATATGTTTCAGGCTGGGATGATCCTAGGATGCCAACCATCTCGGGTTTGAGAAGAAGAGGATATACTCCTGCTTCCATTAAGAATTTTGCGCAGCGCGTGGGAATTGCCAAGCGTGAAAATATGATTGACCTGGGACTGTTAGAGCATAGCGTCCGGGAAGACTTGAATAAGATTACCCCGAGGGTCATGGCTGTATTGAATCCCCTCAAAATAGTTCTGACCAATTACCCAGAAAATCAAGTAGAGGAGATGGAGGTAATCAACAACCCTGAGGATGATACACAAGGAAGTCGAAAAGTTCCTTTTTCTAGGGAATTATTTATTGAACGAGAGGACTTTATGGAAGATCCTCCTAAAAAATTCTTCCGCCTGGGACCAGGTAGGATGGTTCGACTGAAAAGCGGTTATATCATCCAATGTGACGAAGTAGTAAAGGATGCTCAAACGGGAGAAACCCAGGAGCTTCACTGTACCTATTTTCCAGATTCTCGCAGTGGAAGTGATACCAGCGGCCTGAAAGTGAGAGGTACCCTTCACTGGGTATCTGCCCAGCATGCTGTAGATGCAGAAGTACGCTTGTACGACAGATTGTTTAAGGTGGAGGACCCTGCGGGAGAGAAGGATATGGATTATCGAGACCTATTGAATCCCGAATCTCTCATCGTTCTACCTGCAGCAAAGGTTGAGCCCTATTTGCAGCATAGCAAGCCCGAAGATCGCTATCAGTTCATGCGAAAAGGTTATTTTTGTGTTGATAAAGATTCAGCTCCCGATAAGCTTGTCTTTAATCGTACCGTTACCCTGAAAGATAGTTGGGCAAAGCTAGCTAAGAAAAAGTAGGGTATGGGGGAATGAGGTAGGAGTATAAGTCCGCTCAGAAAATCTGTTTCAGTTCATTAGTGCCAGATTTTATTAATTATCCAAAAATATTGCAATATTCTTGGAGGCTAGATAGTTTATATATCTAGTAAATTTCTTCTTTCGACAAATTCATTTGATAAACTGGCCACTTGGATGGGAGCTTTTCAACACTATGAGCCTTCCCTATTGGGAATAGGTTTCGGTACAATCTGTATTTTTGTCGTTCTTAGCATCCTCTCACGTAAAATGGACGTCCCAGGTGCCCTTGTAGGGGGGGTAATTGGCTCCTTTCTATTCCTGGGGGGAGGTTTCGCCATGCTAGGAATAATGGGAACCTTTTTTATGTTAGGGGTGGCGGCTACTGGGTGGAAGAAGGAGCAAAAACTGGATCACGGCTTGGCGCAGGAAAATGAGGGAAAAAGATCCGTACGCCACGCTTTGGCCAATGGCGGGATAGCCGCGATTTACTCTTTAATGGCCGTTTTTTCGCCTCATGATCAATTGATTCTCTTAGCAATGGCCTCAGGGAGCTTCGCCTCCGCTACTGGCGATACCCTCTCCTCTGAGTTGGGGAATGTATATGGTAGGAAATATGTGAATATTTTGAACCTTCGGCCAGACCAGCGCGGGAAGGATGGAGTAGTAAGCCTTGAGGGTTCTCTGTTAGGTTTGTTGGGGAGTCTGGTGATTGCTTGCGTATTTGGTTGGGCCTATCAAGCGTGGGAATTAGCCGTGTGTGTGGGCCTTGCAGGGGGAGTGGGAAATATAATGGATTCCGTTCTAGGTGCTACCTTTCAGCAGGCTGGGCATCTCACCAACGATAAAGTAAATTTTCTTAGTACATGGGGAGCAGCATGCACTGTCCTGTTGCTTACCTACTTTTTCCTCTGACAAAATCTATCCCAAGCATAAGCTCATTCGAAATGCCATACAGCACATTAGCCCTCCCTTCTGGACTTGTGGGAAAATCAGCTATGTATAAGATATGAATTCGACTGGGGGTCGTAAAACCTGCCATTAAAGAACCCCGAAATCCCGATCGGTATCCCATTCCAAACATTACTCTACCTTCCACGAGATGGACTTTTAGGTTTCCTTCTACTTGCAAAGGAAGCCCTTGGGCAGATTTTAGTAAAACCACAGGTTCCACTTCAAAACTATTTGCAGCAAAGCGATACCCTCCCAACAGATACAGGTTTCGGTATAACCTATTAAGTATTGCGGATCCTGGTCCAGTGTTCAGCTCGTTTCTCAATAAGTTTGGAGAAGAAATCCCGATATAAGCACGTTCATCCGTGTAGTGAATACCAAAAGCCAAGTCCGTAGCAGAATAGTTCTCATCCAAGCCTTGTATAGCCTGATCGCTGGGATCTTGAAAAAAGATTCTATCGGTATTGACTTGGAAGGAAGAATAAGAGAATCCCGCCCCTATAGAGAGCCTTTGGGAATCTCTCGCCATGGGAATGTGAAAGGCATAGGCCAACTGTATGCGTTGGGTCTTACTGACGCCGAGTTCGTCATCAAGAAAGAAAATTCCTCCCCCATTTTTCTCATTAAAGGGGCCTTGTAAACTAGCCGTGAGGCTTCTCGGTGAACCCGGTAAGTTTCCCCATTGCAGACGATAACTTCCCCGGAGTTCTACATACTCTGAGCTCCCCGCCAAAGCTGGCTGAATCAAAAAGGGGTTGGTACTAAATTGAGCAAAGATGGGCTCTTGCTGGCCATAGCTTATGCCAGAGATCAACAAGAGCATAGCCAAGATCAATGCCTTCATCGAATTATGGTTAATGTACCTTTGAATACCTGCAGATTGCTCCGAGATCTGATAAGAAAGAAATAGGAACCGGGAGGAATTTCTTTTCCATCAATGCTGCCATTCCAGCTATTATCGTAATTGGCAAACTCAATAAGCGTTTGTCCCCAGCGGTCGAAAATGGTAATGGAATTATTCTCAAACTCTTCCAGGCAGGGAATGAACCAAGTATCGTTTATTCCATCTCCATTCGGGGAAAAGCCAATATGTATGGGAGGACACAGAGTGGCATCTCTCGGAATTTCAAAACTTTCCTCTACCTTGCAACCTGCTGAATCCTGTACAATTAGCGTGTACGTACCCGATGAAAGCCCCATAAGGGTTTGGGTAGTATCCGTAAGGGTAGGCCCCCACGTATAGGAGTAGGGAGGATTACCTCCGCTGACATTTGCAGACGCGCTTCCCTGCCCCCCTCCTCCATCCGCTTCGGTGCTTATTTCAACTACCAAGCTATCATTTATCCCTACCCTAACAGTATCCGATTGAGAACAGCCTAAGCTATCTATTACTTCGACCGTGTACAAACCCGCACTCAGGTTTTCGATTTCAGAAGTCATTGCCCCATTAGACCAAAGATACTGGAAAGGAGTAATCCCATTCTCGATGCTTAGGCTGATTTTGCCATTGCCATTTTCCGGACAAGCTTCATTTTGGACGGAGAAGTTAAGGACCAAAGCGTCTCCAGAAGTCAAGTTCAGTGAATCGATTGACGTACACCCGTTCTGGTCAGTGACGACTATAGTATATAATCCCTCATCCACATCTGTTCGAATGGAATCTTGCACCCCATCATTCCAAAGGAATTCGTACCCTGGGGTTCCTCCCGATACCAGGGCGCGAACCTGGCCACGTTGACCTATACAAGCAGGTGGGGTTCCTTCGAGGATGATTTCTATTTCGGGAGGCGCCTCTAGCGTAAGGCTTGCACGGGCTATAGTCCCTTCTGCATCCTGAACGGATACCTGGTAGATTCCTGCACTGAGATTGAACAGGGTATCTTGGTCGGCAGCTTCAGGGAAGTTGTTCCATTCTATTTCATAGGGAGGGATGCCTCCTACAATTTCAACATACAATATGCCATCATTAGAGTCAAAACAGCTAATTCCACCCGTTCCTCCTGAAACAGGTGATAGTAAACGAAGAAAAGCACCCAAGTCTCCGGGGCTTCTGACGATGACCTCAGCACTATCCTGGCAGAGATTACCGTCTGTAACAGTAACCGAATAAATCCCTGCACCCAATCCTACAGCAACTTGGCTGTTTTGAGGAGGATCTGTATTCCATTTGAATTCATAAGGAGAAGTACCTCCACTCGCCGCTGCTTGAACCTGCCCATCCCTTGCATCAGGACT
>JBCCTX010000281.1:0-10131 GCA_039197765.1 Bacteroidota bacterium | reverse complement strand
TTAGACTATGCCTTGGCTAATATTCGGCTCAACGCACGAATCGTAATTTGTGGCGCAATTTCCCAATACAATAACAGAGAAAAGATCCAAGGTCCTAGTAACTATCTCGCACTTCTGGTATATCGCGCTACTATGCAAGGGATGTTGGTCATGGATTACGCCAAAGACTACAAGAAGGCTGCCATGGAAATGGGTATGTGGATGGCACAGGGTAAACTTAAGGGGAAAGAGGATATCTACGATGGGATAGAGAATTTCCACCCAACTTTTGAGCGCTTATTTACAGGAAAGAAATTGGGGAAATTGGTGCTTAAGGTGGTGGAATAGTATCGTTTTATGGTACGAATTTTTATCATTATTGCGTATTTTAAATTTCCAATAATGACCATCCAATGAAAAGGTCCTTTTTAATTATTTTGCTTTCACTTTTAGTGGGGAACCATACGGCTTTTTGCCAAGCCCAATCGCCTATATCCCTGGAAGATGAATCTATGAATGTCTATGCGCTAGATTCCTCAAATATTCCAAAGATCACAGGCCATTTATTGAATTATTCAGCTATTTCTTTAGATAGCTTAGTTATAAGGGGAAGTGTAGTTATCCTTCAGAATCCTTCACAAAAGCAAAGTGAAGCCGAGATTTACCCTGATGGTACATTTGTGCTACCGCTTACCTCTCCTCTTCCCCATCAGCAAGTATGGTTTTCTGTAGGAGAGTTTTACTTTGGATTACTTCTCGTAAAAGATTCTCTCCATATAATTGTAGATATTGCAAAACTCACATTTGACAGTATAGAATTCTTGGGAGAAGGCGTGCGATTTGAGGGACCAGACGCAGAAATAACCTCTTTAAGTAATCGATTTATTGAGTTTGAAAGAGAAAAGCAAAAAGATCTATACACCAGGACTAATGCCATTCAACCCACAATGAAAAGTGAAAAGGTCCCAGATTCACTTATCGCGGAACTAAGGTCTATTTTTGAAGAATTTGTAGTCCTTGAGAAAGCTTTTTTTACCAATAATCCTTCGGAGTTTGAGTGGCTATCTGAAAATGAAAGGCTATCAGAGCTATACGGAAAATTATGTCATATGCATTGGGGTAAGCAAATCCCTCGAGATTTAAAGGAAGAAATCCTTTCCCACAAGCCTATCGCAGTATCAAATTCCTCCACCAATTATTACCATTACCTTTCAACATGGGCGTCAATACAACCTAATTCTTTGAAAAAAAGGAACCTGGAGGAGATGTTGACAGAACTTTCTACTATGCCCAAACGAAAGGCAGATATCTTAAAGCGTTTTATACTTCCCCGTGACAATTTCAAAATAGAAGCCTACATAGACACAATGCTACCCACTGTAGAATCCCCTTGGGTTGAAGATTTTTTTCAGTCGTTTAAATCAGAAAAGGTAAAGGAAGCACAGGGTATTCAAGGTAAACTCGATTTGGGAAACGATAGTACATTTGTTGCCAATTTAGGTAAGCACGTTCTCACCCTTAATCCTCAAACCTCCTTTTATTATTCTACCCAAACCTCTTTTGAAGAGATACTAACGACTTTACAGGAAAAATACCCTGGAAAAGCCTTAGTTTTTGATTTGTGGACCACCTGGTGTAGGCCTTGCCTTACGGATATGAAGAATAGTACAGAAGTCAAAAAGGAGTTGAAAAGACACCCTGTTGAAATAATTTACCTCTGCCTAGATGTCAATTCTTCTAAAGAAGATTGGACTCGTAGAATGGCTGAACTCGAAATTATAGGCGATCATATTTTTGTAGAAGAAGCATTGAGCAAAGCCATAATGGACGAATTTGAAGTTCCGGGATTTCCTACCTACCTATTCTTCAATACGAAAGGAGAATATGTACCTAATGTGATAAATTTCATGTCTCGGTTAGATGTAGAGGAGCTTAAAAAGGAGTTTTAATATAATCGTTATTATTTATAACACTGTTTAAGTAATTTTTACTAAGCTACTTTATTTTTAAAACAGAACGAGAACCATATACACCAAACATTTTAATCCCCTTAGCCATGATCCACGTACAACTTGATAGTAGTCAGTCAGATTTTAAATTGGTTGATTTGCCTGAACTAGATGAATCCAGTCGTAAGTTTATTGCTGGAATTACTTGTAAGAAGGTTGGAGACCTTCCTATGAAATTAATTATAAGAAATAAAGAGGAGCACCTTATTGCACATCGTTCTCAAGGAACAGAAGACCCTGAAATTAAACGTATCACGGAGGGAGTGGAAGGAGAGTTGGCACTGTCAATTGAAATTAACTACCTACCAGATTCAAACCAACCTCATGAGGAAATAGATTCTGAATGGGAAATGCGAATCCATCGTGAAGGTAATACCGGATATTTTGCCCTTTTACTTACAGATTCGATGGGAGATCGGGAGTGGATTTTGCCTAAAAAAACGAAAATTCAGAATGCATATGACTTTTATATTCCGGGGGAAGTTTTAAAAGATGCGTCTCAGGTTCTTCGCTTAGTTTACTGGGATTCCAGAGAAAAGAATAAATGGAGAAGGAAATTACCTGCGTTAAAATCTTATAAATTTTGTGACGTAATTCAAAAGAAAAATACATCTAGGGTGAAGACTTTATTTAAGTATGACCTTCACCATGAAGAAGAGAATGAAAAGGAATTTTCAAAACGGAAGAGGAGATGGGAATCGTTAAACTTGGATCAGGGCCCATCCCTGTTATTGTTACATGGGCTAGCCGGAAAGACTAAAAAGTCCTTTAAAAATCTACTCAAAGACAAGGAGATAATGGATCTCCTTCATGCTAAATATGGGGACCGGATCATTGGATTCGATCATCCTTCTATTCAAATGGATCCTATCCATAATGCAGATTATTTTTTCAAGGTTCTTAAAAATTCGGGTTTCCCTTATGACAACCCCCAAATAAAATTGGATATTTTAACCAGAAGCAGGGGAGGAATGGTTGCAAAGAAAATAGTAGAAGATCTCGCATCTTCTGGTTGTTCCTTTAAAATTCCAAGGGCTGTCCTACTCGCCCCTCCACTAGAGGGAACTCCGATTGCTAATGAGGAAAATACGATACCTGGAATTGAAATATATTATTTGCTCGATAAAGCAAAAAAGAGATTTGAAAAAGCCCTTAAGGGTAAATCTGTATCTGAGAGTTTAGAAATCGAAGAAATCGAAGAGATAGATGAGGAAGAGATTCAAGAAATGGATGAAGGGATTAGGATGACGAGCTATAATACGATGTTCGGGAGGCGAAGTAGGAATTGTAGTGGAGTACGTGCTTTGAAACCTTTAGAATCTCCTATTGACCTACAAAGTAACCGAATAAATCCTACTGTTGAAACAAGTTTCTATACTATTGCGGTAAAGTATGATCCCAACTTGTATCCCATAAGCGACAAGAGGGATCGTTTCATTGAGTTGATTAAAATGGTATTTAAAGATGAAGCCAATGACGGAATTAATACCTTCAAGGGGGCTGTAGGTGCCGAGGTCTTGTTATCTAAGAAGGTGGATTCATTTCCTAAAGAAGATCCTGATCCTAATATCCATCACGAAAGCCTATTACTGAGTGATGAAATCAAGGAAAAGATAGTAGCGTTTTTAACGCAGCCTACCCCTCAAAAAACATTAGATGAGGAAGGAGAAACAGTAATTACTTAGAACCCCTTCCTCCTGCAATCGTTTATTCATTTTTCACCTTTTTATTTCATCTGACTATCCATAAATAAATGGAAAATGTTGGAATATCATACAGAATGAACTTTTATGAAAAAATAATTTATAGCACCTTTGATCGTTAAGGTTAGAGAGTGATAATCTATGGTGCGAATGATCTTTGCAATCATGGCGATGGTTGCACTTGCTGGGTGTTATTACGATTTGGGAGAGGAATTGAGGACGAGCAATGAATGTCCTCCTGACTCGATATCTTTTACTGCACAGGTTCTACCCATTTTAGATGTACAATGTAATTCCTGCCACAGCGCTCAAGCTGCATTTGGTGGAGTGGTTTTGGATGCATACGACTCTGTATTGGTGTATGTCAATGATGGAAGCCTGTTGGGGTCCATAAAGCACGAGGGAGGATTCAGTCCTATGCCTCCGGATCAATCTAAGATTCCCGAATGTGAGATTCAGCAGTTGACCATTTGGGTAAACGAAGGATCAATAAACAACTGAAGGGGATGAAAAATTTTGTTTACGTACTTTTGGGCCTTCTTTTTATACAGTTTCCTACCTATGCACAGGGTACCCTTGAAGGGATTTTCAGTGGTACGCGCATGATTAATGGACATTCCTTAGAAACCAATAAGGAAGGGGAACTGGAGATGATCATATCTCATCGTTTTGGCCGAATCAATAGTGGAGGATATGAACTGTTTGGCTTGGACCAGGCTACCATCCGTTTGGGCTTGGAGTATGCGCTGTGGGATGGAATGATGGTGGGAGTAGGGCGGAGCTCCTTTGAAAAGACCTACGATGCTTTTGCAAAAATTCGACTCTTTCGACAATCTCGGTCTAATCGCGGCATGCCATTTGGCGCAACCTACTTGGGATCGGTGGCGATGAAAACCCTCCGGGAATCTGATCCTGTAAAGGACGAACTACCCGCTTCCAATTTATTCTTTACCCATCAACTATTAATTGGGGGTAGGGCAGGAGACCGCTTTTCCTGGCAACTGATGCCTACTGTTGTGCACCGGAATTTTGTCGAAACAGCGGAAGAAGCCCATGATGTCTTTGCCCTTGGTGGAGCCTTTCGAATTGGGGTTTCAAAGAATATGAGTCTGGTAGTAGAGTATTATGGTCCTTTTGCGGGTCAGTTAACCGAAGATCGCTTGCCCTCCCTCGCCTTTGGGCTGGACATAGATACAGGAGGCCACGTTTTTCAGATACACGTGACCAACTCTCGGGGCATGGTAGAAAAGGTATTTATTACAGATACCACAGGGGATTGGTCTCGTGGGGACTTACATATCGGGTTCAATATTGGGCGGATTTTTAAGCTAAAGGGCAGGTGGTATTAGGGAGGTGAGGTAAGTGGAATGAAGGAATTGGTATAGGCGCTTGTCATTTTGTTTGGGTTGAAATGGTGTTACGGGTGATACGAACGAAGTAATAGGTCTTGATAAGAATGAGTAGACGAGTTTTTCATAATAAATTTTTGTTGTCTTTTTGCTTATTCCTGACACTGGGAATATTTTTCTCCTCTTCTCAGCCGGAGTATTGGGGACCGGAAACTCCTCTTTACAGGGTGTTGTGGGTCATGGGGAAGGAGCAGCCACCTCATATGCTGAAGGTGTTTTCTAAAGATCAAGTCGAGCAAGGGGAAGAATTGGTAAAATTTGGGCGAACAAAAGGTCCATATGGTAAGAAAAGTCCCTACATCAGTAAGTATTTTGTGTGTACCCACTGCCACAATATAGAGCAAGAGGATCCGCTATTGACCAGTAGAAATCCAGGATTGCGTCTAGAGTATTCTATTGAGAATGACCTGCCCTTTTTACAAGGAACGACTTTCCACGGGATGGTTAACCGCGAGAGCTGGTACAATGGGGATTATGTGAAAAAATATGGGATTGCAGCAAAGCGTGCCCATAAAAGCCTTAGGGAGTCTATTCAACTCTGTGCAGTAGAATGTGCCCAAGGCCGAGTCCTGGAGAGATGGGAAGAAGACGCCATTCTTGCCTATCTGTGGACCTTAGAGTTTACCCTGGGGGACTTGGATCTCAGTCCTTCTGATTACCGGACCTTAAATCAAACCCAACAGCGCAGTAGTTCGAAACCTGTCATGCGGAGATTCCTAGAAGATAAGTACCTCAAAGATTCCCCTGCCACCTTTGTTGATGCTCCTCCAGACAAGGCGAAGGGCTACGACTTCCCAGGAGATGCAGAGATAGGGAAGGAAATTTATCGCTTGAGTTGTATGCACTGTCATAAAGAGGAAGGCCCCTCAGAATACAAATTGGACTACCGGACAGCGACCTTTCGACAGTTGCGCAATCGAATCCCTAAGGATACGCATTTCTCACTCTATCAAATCGTGCGCTATGGAACTATCGCCCAGCCTGGGCATCGCCCCTACATGCCGCGGTATACGTTGGAGCGGATGAGTCACAAGCAAGTGGAGGACTTGCGGGCCTATATTGAGCTGATGGCCTATTGATTTCCTTTTGCCATGCAAATCCCATTAATCACCTGAAAACTTCTTTTCCTGAAACTGACTCAGTTGTGCACTCGTATCGGAAAGTTTGCTATCTGCCTCATACTCTATTCGTAGTCCTTCTTTAAGGGTCGTTTCATAGCCTCGGTTATACAGCTCTTTAATTGCTTGAATCGCTTCAAAGCTATTTCCTACAATTTCTGCTGCGATCTGGTTTACTTCTTCTTCTAATGTTGCCTCGGGAAAGGCGCGATTCACAAGTCCAATGCGTTCAGCTTCTTTTCCCTTGATTCGCATGGCCCGAAAAGTAAGTTCTTTTGCCTTAACTAACCCGACCCTTCTCGCCAGTCGTTGAGTCATGCCCCAACGCGGCATAACGGCCCATTTGGCATGTGTATCTCCAAATTGAGTGTCTTCTCCGCAGAAGGCCAGGTCTAAGAATAACATAAGCTCCAGGGCGCCTGTGAAGCAGTACCCATGCACTTGAGCGATGCTTACCTTGGACATATTTGCCAGGAGGTTGCCGACCGCTAAGCCTAGTTCCATAAAACTCCCACCCTGCTGGAAGCCATCAGCGGTCGTAGATTTTAAATCGACACCCGCAGAAAAAGCACGCCCCATTCCTGAAAGAATCATGACTTTCAGCGTAGGGTCCTTTTCAATGTCTTGGAGGACCTGGTATAACTCCTCTAGCATGGCCTCATTAAAGGCATTTAGTACTTCAGGACGATTCAGTTGTATGCTGACAATCGCTTCCGTTTTCTTCACTACAAGGTGTTCCATATTCGGTATTGGTAAGGATCAAAATTAGACTTTTTCATAGATACTTACTCTTTTTTAAAGAAAGTTCAACATTCTCTTCAAAACGTATAACTCTTTTCCAAATTATTAGTTAGCAAAAGCATATAAACAAGAAGTTTTGTAGGAAATGTAAAAGAAAAGCATAACTTCGCGAAACAAAATATGACTATTGCGTATAAAAGTAAAACTATCAATAATTAATGGAGACATCTCATAATCCTCCTGCAATGAACCCGGTTAAGCGATTTGTAAATTTGCTTTCAGTAGACAAGAAGGATATCTTCTATATCTATTTGTATGCTGCGTTCAATGGGATCATTTATCTGTCGTTGCCTTTGGGTATCCAAGCTATTATCAGCCAGGTACTTGCTAACGAGTTATCGACATCTTGGGTAATCCTCATAGTGGTGGTAACCCTTGGTACAATGGTATTTGGGGCCTTGCAGATTATCCAAATGGCCATTACGGAGATGTTGCAGCAACGGATATTTTCTCGTGCTGCATTCGAATTTGCCTTTCGTTTTCCCCGGATGAAAATGGAAGCATTAATGAATTATTTCCCCCCGGAATTGGTCAACCGCTTTTTTGATACCCTTAATATCCAGAAAGCGCTGCCTAAAATATTAATAGATTTTTCAACAGCTACCCTTCAAATTATATTTGGATTGATCCTGCTTTCCTTTTATCACGCCTTTTTTGTCTTTTTTGGAATTGGCTTATTGGTGCTTTTGCTGTTAATTATTTGGATAACGGGCCCTAGAGGCTTACGGACAAGTTTGGAAGAGTCAAAGTATAAGTACCAAGTAGTCTACTGGCTGGAAGAGGTTGCCAGGACGTTAAGTACGTTCAAACTGGCAGGTGGAACTGACCTTGCCATGCGAAAGACTGACGAGTTGGTTGCGAGCTATTTGAAGGCTCGTAAGCAGCACTTCCGTGTTTTAGTTATTCAGTTTATCAACGTTGTAGGGTTCAAAACTATAATTACGGCTGGACTCCTGATTTTGGGGAGTGTCCTGCTCATCCGAAGGGAATTGAACGTTGGGCAGTTTGTTGCCTCAGAGATCATTATTTTGATGGTCCTCTCTTCTGTGGAGAAGTTGATGCTAAGTATGGAAACGGTCTACGATGTCTTAACAGCGGTAGAGAAGATAGGCAAGGTTACAGACATGCCCCTTGAGCGTCATACGGGCATTAATTTTAAAGAAATTAGTCGTCCCGATGGGATGAAGCTTACACTTCAGGACGTTTCCTTTAATATCCCTGATAGTCCGCATGTTTCTATCAACAAAATTTCGTTTCAGGTAGAACCAGGAGAGAAAGTCTGTATCGCAGGTTTCACAGGTGCTGGAAAGTCGGTCCTACTTAACCTTATATCAGGACTCTATGATAGCTATTCTGGGGTAATTAGCTACAACGATATCTCCGTAAGGGATATAGATCCTTTATCTGTTCGGACCTCTATCGGTGACTGTCTTTCCCAAAAAATCCTATTTAGGGGAACTGTTTTGGAAAATTTAACCATGGGTCGCCCTGAAGTTGAGCTCAAAGATGTGCAGTGGGCCTTAGACCGCTTACAACTCAGTGAATTTGTCCAATCATTGCCCAATGGCCTCCACACAGTTTTGGTTCCTGAGGGGGTACAGATTCCACAAGGGATTTCGCGCAAACTCATTCTCGCTAGGTGTTTGGCCAAAAGGCCTCAGTTGTTGGTTATGGAGGACTTCTTCTCCCTTTGGGAACCTAAAGACCGTTCTCAAATATGCGAATTTTTGACTTGTGGAGAAATGCAAACGGTGGTAGCCATTTCCAATGACAAAATGTTCGCCTCCTTATGTGATCGGGTAATTGTGCTTGACCATGGAATGGTCATGGATATGGACAGCTATTACAACATTACCTCCAAGCGTTACTTTCAAGAAATATTCCATTAATCTGTATTTATGCTAAATATTACGAATAATAGAATAATAGATGAGGTTTTGCCAGAAGATTTCAGCTCTTGGGATGATATTCTGGATGCAAACCCTGCCAAAAGCTTCATCTATTGGATTTGCGGAATTGCCTTAATGGGGATCGTATTACTCTTTCTTCCCTGGACTCAGAATATCCAGGCAAAGGGTAAAGTTACGGCGCTGTTTCCTTCCCAGCGTCCTCAAGAGATTGAGTCTGCTTTGGCAGGTCGAATAGAAAAGTGGTATGTAAACGAAGGTGACACCGTTCGTCCCGGAGATACGATTCTGCACCTTTCTGAGATTAAGGATGAATACTTCGATCCAAATCTGCTAGATCGTACGGCGCGTCAGATCGAAGCAAAATCTTTGGCGGGTACTTCTTACTCTCAAAAAGCGAAGGCCTTAGGACAGCAAAAGCAAGCCTTACTTTCTGCCTGGGAATTGAAGACCCAGGCAGCTGAAAATTACTTACGCCAGGCGTATTTTAAGCAAAAGCAAGACAGTATAGATTGGGTGTTGGCTCGTGTGAGCGACTCCATTGCGATTCTCCAATTGGACAGATGGGAGCGCTTGTTTGCCCAAGACCTTAAGTCTCAAACTGATTTGGAGAAAATGAAGAAAGAGCGCCAGGAAGCAGAAAGTAAATTAATCGCTCAAAACAACAAATGGGCAGCCTCTCGAGTCGCTTTGATCAATGCACAAATTGAGTTGGACAATGTGAAAAATGAGTATGGCGAAAAACTGCAAAAAGCAGAATCCGAACGTCAATCTTCTCTGTCTTCGTATTATGATGCACAGGCTACGGTAGCAAAAATGGAAAACCAGATGACAAACTACCAACAGCGTACGAGTTTTCGCTATGTCATCGCTCCTCAGCCTGGAATTATTGACAAAGCCTTGAAAGCAGGTATCGGAGAGACCATTAAAGAAGGGGATGCTGTCGTTCGGATTATGCCTGTACAAATCAACTTAGCAGCTGAAGTGTATGTGAGACCTGTCGATATGCCTCTTATTAAAAAGGGACAACCCGTACGGTTAGAATTCGATGGTTGGCCTGCTATTATTTTCGGATCAGGTTGGCCGATAGCCGCCTTCGGTACCTTTGGGGGTAAGGTCTTTGCCATCGACAATGCCATTAGTGAAGACGGGAGGTATCGTATCCTCATTGAAATGGAGGATCCAGAAAATGAGGCATGGCCTAG
>JBCCTX010000280.1:0-10139 GCA_039197765.1 Bacteroidota bacterium | reverse complement strand
TTTTTATATAACTATACTTAGCCCAAATCACCAAGAGTATTACTGCACCTTTTTCTAGACTGTCAGGGGACAGGTTTTATCTCCTGGCAGCCTAGGAATTGTGGGATTACCATGTGCTATCGTCAGAGAGCCTCTAGCGTAATTTTTTTCGAAGAAAAATACCCAATCCATTATGCTCGGGTACTTACCTAGACACATATGTACTAAAAATCCCTACACAGTAGGACTGTGTAGGGATTTAAGGTAAAACAAATATACCTTAAGGCTATCTATTGCCTATTGCGCTGCAAGCGCATCTGCTCCTGCGGAGATTTCGAGAATCTCTTTGGTAATTGCAGCCTGGCGTGCCTTGTTGTATTTAATTTTGAGGTCTTTCAGGAGTTCTTCCGCATTTTCAGTTGCCTTATCCATAGCCACCATGCGAGCCCCTTGCTCCGCAGCATTGGATTCCAAAACTGCTCTGAAAAGCTGCAAGCGTAAGGCCTTTGGTATTAATTCCTTTAAGATCGATTCTCTCTCTGGCTCAAATAGGTAGTCTGTGTTCAGTGTTTCCTCACTTCCTGCTTCTCCATCCAGACTATCTACTGCTAGAGGAAGGAAGGTCTCAACAATCTGGTTTTGTACCATTACGTTTTTGAACTCATTGAATGCGAGGTAGACCTTATCGTAGGTTCCATTCTCGAAAAACTCGAATACCTCATCTACAATTTCGTTCACAGTCTCAAAGGAGAGATTGGAGAAAACATCACGGTTTCCCTTCAGGGTATTCATTCCTCTTCTGCGAAAGAACTCTTCCCCTTTTTTCCCCATGCAAAGCATATGGAGACGGCCATCCGCCAATTCTTGAGAGAGCTCTTCTTGAATAAACTGATAGGTTCTCTTCTGAATGTTTGCATTGAAGGGTCCTGCTAATCCTCTGTTAGAAGTGACTAAGACCACTAAAACTTGGTTTACTTCCCGTTGCTCGATAAGTTTACTGGGGATGTTCTCGGGCTCTACAATGGAAACCACATTTGAGATAATCCCCCTTAATTTGGATGCGTAAGGGCGAAGGGTAAGGATACGGTCCTGTGCTCTACGTAATTTGGCTGCAGATACCATTTTCATGGCACTGGTAACCTTTTGTGTATTTTTTACCGTCTTGATACGGAGCCGTATGTCTTTGAGATTTGCCATACATTTTATCAGCTATGCTGATATTTCCTAATATAATTCTAAACTCTGATTCCAATCTTGAATACAAAGGGGGTTTCTACCCGCATTTGCGCACTCAGCCGGATGGTAAAAATATTCTATAGTTATCCCTACCCTAAGCATAGCGCTTGGCTACATCTGTAGATATGGCTGCTAGTTTCTCCTGAATTTCGTCAGACCATTTTTTGGCAACGATTTGATCCAGGAGTTCTTTATGATTCATTTCGAGCTCCTGTATTAGGGAGGCCTCGAAATCTGCAATTTTATCGACTGGAACTTCATCTGCATAGCCTCTAGAAACGGCCAAAATGGCTGCTACCTGATGCTGTACTTTAACTGGGCTGTATTGCTTTTGGATAAGCAGACGAACAGAACGTTTTCCCCTCTCCAATTGTTGTACAGTTGCCTTATCCAGGTCAGAACCAAAGCGTGCGAAGGCTTCCAATTCGCGGAACTGTGCCAAATCGAGCTTTAGACGCCCTGCTACCTTTTTCATCGGCTTAATCTGCGCAGAACCTCCCACACGGGATACAGAAATCCCCACATTAATCGCAGGACGCACCCCAGAATTGAAGAGGCCTGACTCAAGGAATATCTGTCCATCAGTAATCGAGATTACATTGGTTGGGATATAGGCAGAAACATCTCCTTCCTGCGTTTCAATGATCGGCAATGCCGTAAGCGATCCCCCTCCCTTTAGTAAGGGCTTAAATGATTCGGGAACATCGTTCATATCTTTGGCGATCTTATCATCTGCTATAACTTTAGCTGCTCGCTCTAATAAACGGGAATGTAAGTAAAATACATCTCCTGGATATGCCTCACGTCCTGGAGGACGACGGAGCAACAGAGATACTTCGCGGTAGGATACTGCCTGCTTGGAAAGGTCATCATAAACTGCCAAGGCAGGGCGCCCAGTATCGCGAAAGAATTCTCCAATTGCAGCGCCTGCATAAGGAGCGAAGAAGATCATGGGTGAGGGGGACGATGCAGGTGCGGCAACTACTACCGTATAGGCCATAGCTCCAGCATCCTCCAAGGCCTTTACAACCTGTGCAATTGTGGAGGCTTTTTGTCCACAAGCTACATAAACACAAAATACAGGTTCTCCTTTTTCGAAGAATTCTTTCTGGTTGATGATGGTATCAATGGCGATTGCTGTTTTTCCTGTGGACCTATCTCCAATGATCAATTCCCGTTGCCCTCTTCCGATCGGAATCATTGAATCTATTGCCTTGATTCCCGTTTGGAGGGGTTCGTTTACGGGCTGACGGAAGATTACTCCAGGTGCCTTCCTTTCGTAAGGGGCCTCATATAGATCTCCCTGAATGGGGCCTTTGCCATCAATTGGCTCACCAAGTGGATTAACCACACGTCCCAACAAACCTTCCCCAACCTTTAGTGAAGCAATCTGTCCTAGTCTCCTCACAGTATCTCCTTCCTTGATTCCTTCGGACTCTCCAAATAGTACGGCTCCCACATTGTCTTCCTCCAGGTTCAGTACCATTCCCTTCAAGCCATTTTCAAATTCGATCATTTCTCCAGCCTGAACTTTACTCAGGCCATAAATACGAGCAATACCGTCGCCGATTTGGAGTACGGTTCCAGTTTCTTCCAGGTCTGAAGCAGTCTTGAAATTTGAGAGTTGCTCCCTCAAGATTGCAGATACTTCATCAGGTCTTACTGCGGACATATAGGTAAAAATTTTGTTTAATTCTCTTGAAATTCTCTCTTTATTTTTCTCAGAGAAGCAGCGACGCTCCCATCGAATAATTGGTCTCCTACCTGGATTTTATATCCTCCAATTAGAGAAGGGTCAACTTCCTCGGTAAGTATCAGGGTTTCATTGAGCTCGGCCTCCATTTTATCTCGGATACTTTCGACCAATTTCTTGGGAAGCTTCACTGCCGAAGTTATTACTCCGCGGGCTATATGAAACTCTTTATCGTAAATATCTAAGAAGGCCTGAGCTGTATGGAACAAAAAGGGCTCTCTTCCCTTTCGGGCCAATAAATCAACTAATTGTATAGAAAAATCTGTTTTGAGCTGTCCTTTAAATAATTTCTCCAATACACTTCGCTTTTTGCTTGTAGAAATAAGGGGGCTACTCAAAAAGTTCCTCAACTCTCTACTTTCCTCACAGGTATCGCGTAATACCACCATATCCTCTTTCACTTCATTCATGACTTTCTTCTCCTGTGCAAGAGAGAACAAGGACTTTGCATATCTATACCCGATTCTTCCTTCTACCATAATCGCTTAGTTTTGGGAGACGTTAGAACCAATTTCCTCTACCAGCTTTTTAGCAAGCGCCTCTTGGGACTTCTTATCATCAAGCTGCTGGCGGAGGATCTTCTCTGCAACTTCTAGGGCTATAGAAGCCGAGCTTGCCTTAATTTCTTGCAAGGCCTGATTTTTCTCAGTTTGTATCTGCTGGCGCGCTTTCTCAATTTCCTTTGCCTGAGCGTCCTGAGCAGCTTTCTTCGCATCAGAAACAATTTTGTCTCTAACTTCATTCGCATCTCTCAGAATTTTTTCACGCTCCGAACGCGCCTCTGCTAATAGTGCCTCATTCTCTGAGGTAAGCCGGCCCATCTCTTCACGTGCCTTTTCGGCCTCTGCGAGGGAATTTGCGATTCCTTCTTCGCGTTTGCGCAGACCTTCTATAATGGGCTTCCAAGCCATTCTCCTCAGGATAAAAAAGAAGATTAGAAAAATGACCAGGGTCCAAAAAAACAAGCCAAATTTAGGAAGGAGTAGTTCCATTAGATTTAGAGTTATATTAATCGGTAGCCGGTGATCAGCAGTACAAGATTGAATGTCTGACCATCTTCAACTACTCATTTTTTCAATTTTCCATACAAAATGGGGTATAGAGCCAGGCATTCCCTGGCTCCCCCCGTTCGTTAATTAGCGTTCAGTACAATCAGCAGACATACAATCTGACCAATCAAAGCTACCCCCTCAATGAAGGCAGCAGTCAGAATCATATTTCCCCGAATGTCATTAGCCGCTTCGGGCTGACGAGCGATAGATTCTACTGCAGCAGCAGCGAGTCTACCGATTCCCATTCCCGCTCCAATGGTTACAATTCCGGCACCGATTCCGGCACCCATTAAACCTAAAGTTTCCATAAGAAATATTTATATAAGAAACACATTAAAAACATATTGTCTAGTTCACTTCCCCTCTTAATGGTGTGCCTCATGGTGATCATGTGACTCCATGGCCATTCCCAAAAATGCAGCAGTCAATAGGGTGAAAATAAATGCCTGTATGACTGCAACGATCATTTCTAGCAGAAAAATACCGGCTGTAAATCCTATGGAAATAGGAGAGATAGCGGTCGCACCTACAACAGATTCTCCTCCTTTTCCCATTATGAAAAGCATGCCTACCATGGAAAGTACCATAAAGTGGCCTGCCGAAATATTCGCAAATAATCGAATTGCCAGAGCGAAAGGCTTCGTCAAGACGCCTATAAATTCCACTATCACCATCAGAGGAAGGAGAAATTTGGGAAGACCTGGGGCAAGAAAAATATGCTTCCAGTAATCCTTACTCCCATTCCAATTGATCATTATCATAGAGAGAAGAGCCAAAGCTGCTGTAACGGAAATATTTCCTGCGATATTGGAATTAAATGGCGTAAGCCCCAGTAAATTTGAGAACCATATAAAAAAGAACAGGGTAAGAAGATAGGGAAGAAAACGATAGGTATTATCCCCTAAAAAAGGCTTCGCAACATCGTCCCGAATAAACATAATAATAGGCTCAAAAAATGATTGAATACCCTTAGGAGCTTGCCCGTCATTTCTAGAATACCCCTTCGCTACCGCACCAAAAGTTAGGACCAGAAGGATACCAATTATTATCATTTGTAGACTGGTCTTCGTTAATGAAAAATCCCAAATAGAAACAGCATGATCTGTATTCTCTTCAATCCAATGATCATCAAGGTGTACTTCGCTATGTCCCTCAGAATGAGTGTGATCCACATGGGCACCTTCCTTCAACGCATACAATTTATCGTGGTGAGCAACGTACCCTTTTTCTTCAAGTCCGTGGGTAGAGGAGAACACCACACCATCTCTACTACTGTAGAAAATCCAAGGCAAATGCAGGGCAACCGGGGTATACTCTCCATTCCCTTTTGGGATATCTGTAATATGCCAATCATGACTGTCCAGCACGTGGTGCATGATCATGTCCCCTATCTTAAATTCTTCTTTTTCCCCATGGCTATCTTCGTGGTGAGATTCCTGAGAAAAGAGTAAGGAAGAAATAAGGAGAGAAAGTATAAGGAGAAGGGTATATTTACCTGTCATGGAATAACAACTTTCAGAACTATTCACTAGATTCCTTTGAAACGGCCCGCAATTTACCAATTAAGCTATTAACTTCAAATCCTGTTAAAATAAAATATGCAACAATAAAACCTACTACATATTCCTTTAAGAAAGGCTTAAAAAATATGCCTACAATCGCAATAGAGGCGAGCCCTACTACCATTTTAATTAACATAGATCCTAAGATTCGGTTCAGCAATGTAGTGGGTTTGGTTTTTGTAAGGTCTCGATCTACTAGTGCGAAAGCGATAACGGTGAGTGTCCAAACAACAATCAGGCTTATTACAACAGCTTCTAAGCTGAATGTAAGTCCCCCCCATTCAGAAAGTATATATGCAATGGCCACCAACAGGAAAAATATCCCGAGGGTAAGCGTTATGAATTTGTTGATTTTCATACTGCAAACTTAAGGAGGGAATATTTAGGAGGCTAATTTTTCTGGCAGAGAACAGGAGGTTAGGCAGAATTGAAAGAGCTGGTTGCTTTTCAACTTCATGTCCCTATTCTCACCTCCCACCTCTCACATCTCCTTCAAGATGCTTTCTTGACAGCATGGTACATGGCTCCAGCTACTCCTAGAAGAGAACAAACCAACAGAAGCCAAGGATCTGTGCCCAACCATTGGTCCAATTTATATCCGGCAAATACTGCGAAGAGTACATAGGCCAAAATTTCAAAACCCATACTGGTATACTTTAAGTAGTCTGGGAGCTGTTTTTTTTCTTTTGCCATGGGAGGAGATAAGGAATAAGTAGTAGGTAGTAGGGGTAACAAAATAGGATTATGAATGATCGGGTTGAATTAAGATACGGGAATGTTTTAAAAGTGCAAAGGAGGTAGCTCATGAAGAGACTACCTCCTTTATATTTTTGGCAAACAAAATGTTGATTACGCCTTAGGGGTTAAAACACAAACTCAGGAAAAAGATGCAGCTAAATCAAGGCATCAAAATGTATCTTATTTCCAGAGAAGTCTCAGTTCCTGAGGGTTTTTTAGTTTTTGCTTACAGAAGCTGCAACTTCGGAGCTTTTTACTTTATCAGAAGGGCTTCCATTAGAAATGGCTTTTCCTCCTGTCTCAGAAACCTTCTCCAATAATTCTTTTGACTTTTGAGGAGCCTTGCTAAGAACTTCCTTAGCTGCTTCACTCATATAGCTATTTCCGGTAAATACTGCACCCACCTGCACCACCAATTTTTGAGTGAAAACATCGCCATAAATCTTACCAGTCTTGTCAATTTGTAGGATCTCACGTGTAATTACGTTTCCTCTGATTTCACCTTCAACTGTAATATTCTTGGCATCTACAGTTCCTTCGATATAACCAGTTTCACTCACAACCAAGCGAGAGCTACACACGAGGTTGCCAATAACTTTTCCTTCTACGCGAAAGTCGCCTTCAGCATTTACATCTCCGACTACGACTGTACCGCTAGCAATCTTGTTGATACGTGCTTCATTTCCTTTTCCAGGGGAGGGAGAGGGGGTTGACCTTATAGGTTCATTTTTGTTATTCCCGAACATAGTGTAGATATTTTATTAAGATACAATTTTTACTTAAAGCTAATATATAGAGCAGGATCCTTAGGGACACCTTTGTACCAAAGTTCAAAATGGAGGTGCGGGCCGGTAGAATTTTCACCTGAATTGCCCATCATAGCAATGGGTGAACCGGCAGAAACAAAATCTCCAATTTTCTTATACAATACACTGTTGTGTTTGTAAAAGGTAAGGACATCATCCCTGCTGCTGACACCGATAACATATCCGCTTCCCTCATGGTACTCTGCAATTATTACGAAACCATCAGCAGCAGCATGTACCGGTTCTTCCTCCTTTGCAACGAGATCAATTCCGAAATGTTGTTTGTTCACATTAAAGGGATTGCTAACCGTTCCATTCTTAACTGGGCGAAATAAATTCTGTATAGGTGAGATATAATCTGTAGTTACAGGGATGAGCTCTGCCATGGACTCTTCTCCCGAGGCTATTGTAGCTGATATAGGAGGTAAGAGGACCTCAGGTCCAGGCTCCTGGAGTATATCCACGGATGACTGAGGTTCGTCTGAATACCCTTCTGATGATAGGTTGGTATACTCGGGGAGATTTTCCCCTTCTAAAACAGAATTTTGTAAGGTTTTTATAAGGGAATCCCGATCTTCTATCTGATGTGCCAAAGTTTTTACCTTTTCCATTAGATCTTGTTGTTGTTGCTTAACAGCTGGGTTGAGGTATCCCGGAATCTGCTTTCTTATAAAGGGCACATAGAAGATCAATGCCGAAGTACCGCCAATAAGGAGCAGAGAGAAGATCGTAGTGAGTAAAATAACCCGTATCGGTTTAAGCGAAAAAGCCTGTCTCTGGGAGAGGGTAATTTCGTCTATTACCTCCACCCGGTAATTTTTCAACAACTTCTGGCGCCATTTTTGGTACATTGCCTTTAGCATAGTTTGAAAAAATTAAAAGACAGTTTAGTAATATAGGCTATTGCTATGGGTTGTCTGTAGGGTATGCTGCAAATTCGAGAAAGCAGGTTACAAAATTATTTGCAAACCTCCACCATAACTTTACAACTCATGTTTGGGAAACGAAGGCACCAATCACTAAACTAGAAACTTTTGTCTATTTTTGTCTTTTCAGAACGTGTTCAATAGTCCCTGAAGTATACATCCGATGAAATTTCACACACTGAATACTAATAAATTTACGATACTTTTCCCAATTTGGCTTGGGTTGCTACTCGTTTCTTGTAGCAAAAATAACACCACATTAACCGGGCGGACTTATCATGATATGACCTCTCTGTTCAACTACTATTACAATGCAGAGGAATTGTATGTAGAAACGGTTGCTGCCTTGGAACGGGAGTATGCCTTTGGGGACATGGGGTACATTGATATCGTGCACTATGGGGATGAACAAAGTATTCAGCGGTACGAGACAGATTTTGCAGAGGCTATCCGAAAAAATGACATGGTCATTTTTAAGCACCCTCATACCAATTTTGTAGACAATTGCCGCTTCCTTAATGGGAAGCTTCGCTTTTACAAGCAAGAGTATATTCTTGCGATGCAGAATTTTGACGACATCCTTAACAATTTTACGGAGTTTGACCGGATAGATGAGGTATACTTTTGGAAAGCGCTCACCTATTATTTTCAGGATAACTTGGAAATGGCCAAAGATGTGCTGAATGAGCATTTGATCTTAAATCCTGAATTTACAGCAAAAGGAAAATTGCGGGGAGATTTAGCCGTTTTCCAAGCCAGGCTGGCGATGGATGAAAAAGATTACCCCAATGCCATTCGCTTCCTGGAAGAAAACATGAAGTACATAAAGAATTATGGCAGAAGAGCGCGTGCCCATTTTCTTCTGGGGCAATTGTATGAGAAAAATGATGACTTTGCAAGGAGTCTCACCCAGTATAAGGCGGTAAAACGTCATACGAATGATTATGACCTGATTTTCACTTCAAAAATGAAGGTCGCACAGCTGTATATACAATATCAAGAGGGCCAAGACGATGAAAAGCGAATTTACAAATACCTAAAACGCCTATTGCGGGATGAAAAAAATGAGGAATATAGAGATCAAATCTATTTCCAATTTGCCCGACTAGAGGAAAAAAAGGACAGCCTCGATTTATGCCTGGACTACCTTCAGCAATCCACCTCTACTTCTGTAGATAATAACCGGCAGAAGGCCTTATCCTATTTCATGGCGGGAGACATATATTTTTATGATTTCCAAAATTATCCCTCTGCTAGTGCCTACTATGATAGTGCCTCACGTGTAATTCCAGAACTTGCTCCCGAATATCAAGAAATTACGCGCGTCGCAAAAACTATGCAGCGCTACATTCAAGCTCGAGAAACCATTGCGTATCAGGATAGTATGATTTGGCTGGCTGGCCTTTCAGAGGACAGCCTAGATCTAGTAGTAGAAGCCATTCACCAAGCCGAACTCAAGCGACAAGCTGAGGAAGAAAAGCGCAGAGCAGAAGAAGAGGCTGCCAACCAGGGTCCAGGTGGGGTGAATAACGACCTCATGCGTCTCAACCAGTTGAACCAAATGAACCAACGCATGAATCCTGGAAGTCCTGGTAGAAATACTGGGGGTAATTGGTATTTCGATGATCCAGGAACCGTTCGCAGCGGAATGCTAGAGTTTGAGCGCAGATGGGGCAAACGTCCTAACGAAGATAATTGGCGGAGAAAAAATAAGGCAGCTAGCTTTGCCAGTGATGAAGCCCCACTTGATTCTGCTGCATTAGCTGCCCAGGCAGAGGCGGATAGTGCCCTGATGGGTGAGTACGGGGAAAAATACGTTTACTACAAAAACATCCCTAAGACGGAAGAGGAAGTGGATCAAGCCCACTTAGAGGTGGAAGAAGCTCTGTACACCCTTGGCCAAATTTATTATCAAAACCTCAATGAGGAAGACTCCGCGGTAAAGACTTTTGAGTATCAACTGGACCGCTATGACAATTCTGAATTTGCTCTCAGGGCTCGATATGCCTTGTACAATATTTATTCAGAGAGGGGAAATCCGGTCGCAGAGGCGCAGAAAAGCCTGATCCTCAATGAATACCCCAACT
>JBCCTX010000279.1:0-10163 GCA_039197765.1 Bacteroidota bacterium | reverse complement strand
GGCCTAAGACTAGATATAGCAGCGGCAGCTTTCGAAGAATTGCCAGAATCTCCTGGAAAAAAGGCAATTGTGCCTGGTAAGCTTCACAATTCAGAGGTGTATCATCGTATATTTTCGGATGATCCTGACGTATACATGCCCCCACCAGAATTTAAGGTTAGCCTAACCGATTATGAAAAAGCCGTCCTCGTAAAATGGATTGAGGAGGGAGCAGTCTACAAGCCCCACTGGGGATTTATTCCCCCTGAGCAGACTGAAGTTCCCAACATACAACTTGCGGATTTCGCAGAGAATGAAATCGACCATTTTATTATCAAAAAGCTGGAAGAAATGGAGATTAAGCCCTCACCTAGGGCCGATAAAGAGCTAATGTTGCGTAGGCTGACGTTTGACCTGACAGGACTTCCTCCGAGTGTAGAAGAAATACAAGACTTCCTACATGACAATTCCCCTAATGCCTATGAAAAGCAGGTAGACCGATTAATGGGTTCTATTCACTATGCAGAACGGATGGCAACCGATTGGATGGACGTATCGCGGTATTCAGATACCTACGGTTACCAGGTAGATCGATACCGGGACATGAGCCCTTGGCGCGATTGGGTGATCCAATCTTTTCACAACAACCGGTCCTATGATGAATTCCTCACATGGCAGTTGGCTGGAGATCTGATGCCCAACGCCAACTGGGAGCAAAAACTCGCAACAGGCTTCAACCGATTACATCCCCAGAATATGGAAGGGGGAATAGTGGATGAAGAATTTAGGGTGGAAAATGTCTCAGATCGGGTGGCTGTTCTAGGAGATGGATTGATGGGATTAACCCTTTCATGCGCCAAATGCCATGACCACAAATACGATCCCATTTCTCAAAAAGAATACTACGAACTCTACAGTTTCTTCAATAACATCAATGAAACAGGGCAGATTGCTTGGGATAAAACTACCCCTGTGCCTGTATTGGAACTTCCCACTAGTCAACAAAAAATTACCCTCGATAGCCTAAAAAAAGAGGTTGCCAAACGAGAAAAAACACTCGAAAAGGTTTCATCGGAAGAAAAAGCTGCTATTGAAAAATGGATCTCCTCAGAAGCTTACACCCAGCTAGGCCAACGTACGCCTATCCGAGGGGCAGTTGCCCATTATTCCCTTGATATGACCCTCAAAAATTCCCTGAATCCTCGCCAAAAGCCCAATATGCAAAGAGAGTTTTCAAAGAAGGAAGTACCGAATTATATCGAAGGTCATAAAGGAAATGGCCTTTCATTAGGAGGGGATGCTTGGCTGAATTGCGATGATGTGGGAATATTCAAAAGAAGCGATGCCTTTAGCATAGGGCTTTGGGTAAATTTACCAGAAAGCCTTGAAGAAGGGGTAATCTTTCACAAGAACAAGGGATCTGCCCTCCATTCTTATCGGGGCTACCATCTGTATTTGAAAGACAATAAACTCGAATGGGTAATGGCGAGAACCTGGCCAGAAAATGCCATCATTGAGCAAACGTTAGAAGAAGTGCCACGGGAAGAGTGGGTTCACCTTATGGTTAGCTATGATGGTTCCAGTACAGCAGCGGGATCTAAGCTCTATATAAATGGAAGAGAGGCGCAGACGGAAATCATAAAAGACAACCTCACAAGGGATATAGTCTTTAATTACCTAGAAGACATTATCTACCCGGAACCCATTGAACCCAACCTAAAAATAGGAGCCCGATGGCGAGGAGTAGGGCTTAAGGGGGGAAAGGTAGATGAAATTTGGGTATTCAATCGGGTGCTATCTACCCTGGAAATTGGAAAAATGGCAGGCGTTTTTAATTTACCTGTTTCCCAGACCCAGGTTTCCGACCTAGATCCCTCTCAAAGGGAGCAACTTGAAGAGTATTATCTGACCAACCTTTCTCCAGAATATCCTACCCGTTTGGCTGCGCTCCAAAAAGCCAGGAAAGCACTCGTAGATAGTATGGAAGGTGTCCAAGAAGTTATGGTCATGAAGGAAATGGAGGAGCCCCGAAAGACCTATCTCCTCGAGCGAGGGGTATATGATGCTTATGGGGAAGAAGTATTTCCCAATACTCCCCCCAGTGTAATGGCCATGCCAGAGGACTTACCCAAAAATCGCTTAGGTCTTGCCAAATGGTTGACCCATCCCAAACATCCCCTTACAGCAAGGGTAGCAGTCAATCGTTATTGGCAGTTATTCTTTGGAAGGGGGCTAGTACACACTGTCCAAGACTTTGGCAACCAAGGTGAATTACCCAGTCATCCTGAATTACTGGATTGGCTTGCGGTTCATTTTGTGAAAAGCGGATGGAATGTAAAAGCCTTACACAAGTTGATCGTCATGTCGGCCACCTACCGCCAAAGTTCCCACACGAGCGAAGCATTACGCAAAAAAGACCTAGATAACATTTGGCTAGCCAGAGGTCCAAGTATTCGCTTAACAAGCGAAATGATACGGGACAATGCCTTGGCAGCAAGTGGCTTGCTCAACCGAAAAGTAGGGGGTGAAAGTGTTTATCCGTATCAGCCAGATGGACTTTGGGCCATGAATTTTGATCCATACCCAGAAGATACAGGAGAAAATCTCTACCGAAGAAGTCTCTATTCTATGTGGAGACGTACCATCCCCAATCCTACCCTGGCAACCTTTGACCAACCCGAGCGCAATGTCTGCACCGTAAAACGACAAAAAACAAATACCCCACTACAAGCCTTAGTTTTGATGAATGATCCTACCTTCATCGAGGCATCCAAGGTCATCGGGGAATACATGACCCAAGAAGGGGATTCGGAAGAAAGTATCCGATTGGCTTTTACACAATTAACGGGAAAAATACCCAAAGAGGAAGAAGTTCGATTGCTAATGGAGCTCCAAGCGCTGGAATACGAAGTATTTCAAGCGCATCCTGAAAAAGCACAAAGCTGGTTAGCTACAGGAGCCTACCAAATCGATCCCCAATTAGATAGGAATCTAGTGGCTGCAAATGCCGTTGTTGCCAGTGTAATTATGAATGGAGATGCTACGATAACTAAACGATGACTATGAAGGACCAAAAATTTATAGCCAAACCCAACAAGGATCTCGATAGGATCGAGAAACAAATAGACCGAAGGCGCTTTCTGACCAAGACCTCACTCGGACTAGGAGCCTTGGCCTTGGGTTCTCTTTTGCATCCTAAAAGGTTGCTAGGAAATAATTATAAAGCTACTGGACCAGGAACAGGTCTGCCAGATCTCCCACATTTTTCGGCAAAAGTGAAGCGCGTGGTTTACTTATTTCAAAGTGGGGGACCTTCCCAGTTTGAAACCTATGACTACAAGCCCAAACTACATGAGATGTTTGGCAAAGACCTTCCTGACTCTGTGCGAAAAGGACAGCGCTTAACAGGAATGAGTGTTTCCCAGTCTTCCCTTCCTATTGCCCCTTCTTTGTACAAATTTGACCAATATGGAAAAAGCAGAGCCTGGGTGAGCGAACTGATGCCTTACACGGCTGAAGTTGTAGATGAGCTTTGCTTTATCAAATCCATGTTTACAGAACAAATCAATCACGATCCAGCAATTACCTTTTTCCAAACAGGACATCAACTACCAGGGCGCCCCTCTATTGGTGCCTGGGTGAGTTATGGACTGGGATCGGATAATGACAATTTGCCAACCTTCATTACCCTAGTATCCAAGCATGGAGGAGGCCAACCTCTATATGCACGGCTTTGGGGGAATGGCTTTTTGCCCACGGAACACCAGGGAGTCCAATTTCGATCCGGGAAGGACCCTGTGCTTTTCCTCAATAACCCCGACCACTACGATGGAGAAGATCGCGCCAGGATGCTTTCCTATCTCAAGCGACTGAACGAGATTCAGTTTGATACTTATGGAGATCCAGAAATAAACGCCCGAATCGCCCAATACGAAATGGCATTCCGGATGCAAACGTCTGTACCTGAGGTAACAGACCTATCAGATGAACCCGAATACATCTTCGATATGTATGGAGAAGCTAGTCGTGATCCAGGCTCTTACGCTTCCAACTGTCTACTAGCAAGAAGACTCCTCGAGAAAGGGGTCAAATTCGTCCAACTCTACCAACGGGGATGGGACCATCATGTAGGTCTCCCAGGGGGCGTTAAGCGACACTGTAAAATGACCGATCAGCCTACAGCTGCATTGATCAAAGACCTCAAGCAAAGGGGTATGTTGGACGACACGCTGGTCATCTGGGGAGGAGAGTTTGGGAGAACGGTTTACTCCCAAGGTAAGTTGACCCCCAAAAGCTATGGGCGCGACCACCATCCGCGATGCTTTACGATGTGGATGGCCGGAGCTGGGGTAAAACCTGGATTCACCTATGGCAAGACCGATGACTTCAGCTATAATACCATTGAGAATCCTGTCCATGTTCACGATTTCCACGCTACCCTATTACACCTAATGGGCGTAGACCATGAACGACTGACATTCAAACACCAAGGCAGAAGATTTCGCTTAACAGACGTTCATGGTCATGTGGTAAAGGATATTCTGACGTAAACTGATCTTGACTGAAATACAATCCTCATGTCAACCAGAAGGAAATTCATTCAAACTGCTGCAAGCGCAGCTGCAAGTAGCTTTGCCATGCCTATGTTAGGCGCAAACGTAGGTCGACACAAGCGTAGGACGAAAGATCCCCTCATTATAGGCCATGGGGCGTACCAATACGAGTTAGATACCCAATGGGCCCAAATTGGTGCGGTTCGCAATCCCTTGTTGAACTGCCACGAAATGGTAATGGATAGCAAGGGGAGGCTCATCATGATTGGCGACCACCCTGCTAATAACATTCTCATCTTTGATAAGTCTGGAAAGTTACTGGACTACTGGGGTACGGCCTATCCGGGAGGACATGGGCTGACCCTACATGATGAAGGGGGAGAAGAATTTCTGTATCTCACAGATTCAGGGTGGTATATGAACCGAAGGGGAAAACTCATTCGGCATAATGGTCGGGTAAGTAAAACTACCTTAGATGGCAGGGTGCTATTTGATATTGGACATCCCCAAACCATAGGAGTATATCAACCAGGAGCACATTTCTGCCCAACAGAGGTAGCCATAGGACCGAATGGTGATATTTATGTAGCCGATGGGTATGGGCAGGACTATATTCTTCAATACAATGCACAGGGAGAGTTTATTCGGAAATGGGGCGGGCATGAAAATGAAGACCCCAATTACAACCTTTTTAATGCACATGGAGTGAGCTTGGATAAGCGCGACCCGGAAAACCCCTTGTTAGTTTGCACTTCTAGGAATGACAATGCCTTCAAATTCTTCACCTTGGAAGGCACCTATGTTCGCACCTTACATCTCCCCAATATGTATGTGTGCCGAGCTGTATTTGACGACAATAATTTGTACGCAGGTGTCTGTTGGTCGGTTCCTGAAGGGAGCACCTTCAATTGGCTCGAACATACAGGGTTTGTAACCATCTTAGAAGGAGATACCGTTGTATCCAATCCAGGTGGAACCGCCCCTACCTACGTTGAAGGTACACTCCAAAAATCCTATCAACTTCCGACAAAGCCCCTGTGGCACGGACACGATGTATGCATCGATGAAGATAAGAATATATACGTCTGCCAATGGAATGCTAGCAAAACTGCTCCCTGTAAGCTCACCCGTATTTAACATTTTTCCGATAAAAATGAACAGACTTTGCATACCCTTGATTTACCTAATCCTATTTCCACACTCATCTCTATGTCAGGATTGGGAAGGAATGGAAGTACCCCCTGGCCCAGGTTCTGGAAAAGAATGGCAGTTGCAGGAAGAGGTCTCAGATGATTTTAATTATACTGCTGGCCCTAGTACTAAAGTGGATACCCTAGGGAGAAAGTGGATCAATTGGTATCACAATTCCTGGACAGGCCCCCTCCCGACGGTTTGGAAAAGGGAAAACGTATTTGTAGAAGATGGAACATTTAAGGTCATCGCTACACGAACGCCTGGCGATTCTGTTACCGTCGATAATCGACGCTTAGCAACCACCCATCCAGGATGTGCACACTCAGTAACCCAGGTAATATATCCTGTATACATTGAGGCAAATGTGAAGATCATGAAATCCGTTCTCGCCTGTGGGGTATGGCTCTTAAGTAGTGACGATACACAAGAAATCGATATGATCGAAGCCTACGGGGGAGACCGTTGGACCCATGAGTACTTTTCCAACAAAAGGGTACATTTGAGCCATCACGTGTTCATTCGCCAGCCTTTCACCGATTGGCAACCCCATGATGCAGGAAGTTTTTACACGGATGGGTCCACCGTATGGAATGAAAACTTCCATAGATTTGGGGTGTATTGGCGAGATCCCTGGCACCTTGAATACTATGTCGATGGAAAACTGGTTAGAATACGTTCCGGGAAGGAACAAATTGATCCAGTATTCCACACCAATTCCATAAATCCTGGCGATACGAGTAATGATACGCGAACGGGCCTCAGCAAGCCCATGGATATCATTATTGATGCAGAGGACCAAACCTGGCGAGCCGTACAGGGACTCAGTCCTACAGCAGAAGAGTTGGAGCATACCGAAAATAATACCTTTCAGGTAGACTGGATCCGAGTTTACAAACCCGTGGAAACCAATGAAATCATTTCCGTTTCGGGAGTCTCCCTTGAGCCTGCAGAAATTTCAGCGTATATAGGAGATACCCTCACCGTACAAGCGAATATTGAACCGAGAAATGCAAATAACCTGTCTGTAATATGGGAAAGCGATAAGCCCGATATAGCTTCAATTGATTCTACAGGGAAAGTGACCTGTCATACCGCAGGAGTAGCTACTATTACCGTTACAACAGACGAAAACCAGTTTACCGCTACAAGTACCCTTACGGTCCTGGGAGAAGCGGTTGCTCCCCGTATTAATTTTGACGATACTTCACTCTATCTCGATTCTGTATATCAAGTAGGAAAAGAGATACGGGTTTCTGCGGATTTCCATGCAGGATCGGGAAACACCGTTGTCGATGGGGGCTTGGGGGGCGTGCGGTTCTGGCTAAGAGAGATCCAGCCTGGGTGGAATGTAGCAAAAGACTACATCGTGTCAGATACCTCTGTTATCGGAAAAGAAGCAGGAACAGCTATCGGAATCTTGTCTCTAGAAGGGGTTCCCCCTACTTCAGCTATTCCTCATGAGAATTGGTATTTTCTCTATGTAGCCTTTCGGAACTCTAGCAATGAATTTCTAGATCAGGGAATTTACCCAATAAACATTGCAGACGTTACCACAAGCAGCCTACCCCTAGCTGCTGATACAGGCCTTACCCTATTTCCCAACCCAGCAAAATCTCTCTTGAATATCGAATTAGGCTGTTTAGGATGTGCCCCTAAACTCCAGGTACTTTCTTTAGCTGGCAAATACTTTAGTCTTCCCTTCCAAGCTGAAACCCCCACATCTCTACAACTCGATATCCATGCACTTCCGAAAGGCCTGTATTTTGTAAAAATGAATACAGATAAGGTATACTGGAGTCCTTTTGTCAAAAATTAATTTCTGGGATACTCCTCTTTGGAGCTGGGATTGCGCGCTAGAGAATAGGGCTGGGAGATGAAATGTAGGATAGGCGCATTTGAAAAATCCTAGACACATCAACCCATTTACCTGTGAGGATAAAGGGTCTGATCAAAGAACCGAAAGGTCTTTTCAACATGCTTTTGCCAGTAAGGCCACTCATGCCCACCTTCAAACTCCTGGTATTGGTGTTGAATGCCCTTTTCTTGAAGCTGTTTGTGGAGTATTCTATTGGGTTCAATCAAAGGATCGCTCACTCCACAATCGAATCGAATTGCGGGAAGTTGGTCGGCATTCAACACCATCGCCTCAATTACATTAGGTAACTCGGCTTCCCTTTCATATGCTTCTAAGGACTCCTCTACAAATTGCGTCATTTGGTGCAGTTGGGTAATGGAGCTATGGCCTGAAATGGCAGAAAATACCTGGGGAAACCTCGCTCCCAGCATCAATGCCCCATAGCCTCCCATCGAGAGGCCCCCAATACATATAGGAGAAGTAGAACCTGCTGCTGGGATATTCTCCCGAATGGCTAGCGGAACATCTTCAACAATCCATCGATCAAAATGGTATCCATGGTGGGAAAAATAAGCCGAACCATCGCCCCATAATCCATCGGAAGGCATCGCAATGATGGCGGGTTGGATTTCATTTCCTGAAATTAAGCGTCGAGCCGTATGATGGGCTCCTCCTTTCAATGCCCAAATCCACGCACTTCCATATACGCCATGTAGCAGAATATAAATGGGAAGATTTGAGAGTCCTTTTGCTTCATTGGGGATAAATAGACAAATATCTCCCCTTCCTTGAAGATTGCGGGTTTTCACAGTCAAAAAGCGCAAGCCATCCTTTTCATAGGGAGAATCGGATAACTCTATGGTTCGAAAAGTACTCATGAATCTTACTCATTATTGGATTGAAAAGGATTTATTTGTGCTGGTTCTTGAGAAAACTAACCCCCTCCTTTTCCTCTTTAAAACGTCACCACTCCTTTTGCATTTCTTCCTGCCAGTAGATCCTCGAAGGCAACCGCTAACTCATCCAGAGCATATTCTCGGGTAATCATTTCATCCAATTTCAATTCACCTCCTTTGTATAAATGCATGATTTTGGGAAAATCAATTTGCGGACGACACTTCCCATAAAGGGGGTTGATATAAATCTTATCCCATTCAAATAAGCGCATATCTATGGTAATCTCCTCCTCAATCCCACTTACTTGGACTGCAGTTCCTGCATTCCGTACCATGGCAAGGGGCGCAGCCCCTAATGCTGGAATGGCCGTACACTCGAAGGCATAATCGGCTCCCCTACCTCCCAGCATTTGCTTAACTCGTTCTGCAGTTTGGTTGAGTCCTGTGTCTGCTTTGTCTGCCAAGATCACATGTGTTGCTCCAAACTCCTTCGCCCAATCGAGCTTTTGTGGGTTAATATCTATAGCAATAATAGTTGCTGCTCCGGCAATACGACATCCCTGGATGACATTCAAACCCACTCCTCCACAGCCTAAAACCACTGCAGAACTACCCGCCACCAATTGGGCGGAATTTACTACTGAGCCATATCCCGTCATGACGCCACAGCTAACAATGGCTGCAGCAGAAAAATTTAACTCTGCTTCCTCTACCTTTACCAAGGCTGACTGTTTGACTAAGGTATGGGTACTCAATGTCCCTAGGTTGAAGGACCTTTCAATAGGGTCTCCTTTCCAAATAGAGCCTGCTAAGTGTGCGTGTCCTGGCGTGTAACCATTCCCTCCGGCAACCACTGGTGAATTGTTCTCACAAATGTGTTGATTTCCTTCCTGGCATTGAAAGCAGGTCATACAAGGGGTAGCCCAATTCAGAATCACCTGATCTCCTATGGCAAAATCTTTAACGCCTGAGCCCACTTTTTCTACAACACCAGCCCCCTCATGTCCCATTACAATGGGTTTTCCCCAAGACAACGAATCATAATCCGTATGGCAAAGGCCCGCTGCCTTCATTTTGACTATCACTTCGTCTGGTTGGGGATCAGCCAAAGAAACCGAGGCAATGACAAAATCTCCTTTTCCTGTAGCAAGGGCACTTTTCGCGAGAATTGGCATAGGTTGTAGGTAAAAAAGTCAGATTTGTATTTAATTTCAAGTTGAACTTACGCAGAAAGAAAATTTGCAGGCCGCAACTCTACCTCCGGATCTATGAGCTTGCTTTTATCAATTCTTTTGTTGCGTTCAATAATTTTGGTACCCATCATGTAGGCCCGGGCATTGTTCACAGCATCTACGGCCAATAAATTTCCTTCCTTAAAATACCAAATGGAGAAAGCCTTATGGTTACTTGCCTCTCGTCTTACCAAGGCTTCATCATAGCCTTGAGATAAGCCGACCATCTGAAGTTTAACATCATACTGATCGGACCAGAACCACGGAATCGCATCGTATGTTACGTCCTTCCCACAAATAGCTGCAGCAGCTACTTTTGCCTGATCCACAGCATTTTGAACCGATTCTAGTCGAATATACTGGTTGTAATGGGGATTATAGTGAAAGCTGCAGTCCCCAATCGCGTATATATGGGCATCACTTGTGCGTGCGGTAGCGTCTACTTTAATCCCAT
>JBCCTX010000278.1:0-10184 GCA_039197765.1 Bacteroidota bacterium | reverse complement strand
GTATGCGTCCATAGATGGAGTGGTCCGTAGTAAACTTTGATTCAAGAAGATGGTCCACAGTTAAATAGTCCACAGTCCATGGTAACCTTTGATAAGATAGTCTGTGGTAAGGTGGTCGGTAGTAACCTTTGATCGAGATCAAAGTACACTTTTCAAACCTCAAACTTTTGCCCCTTTTCAAGGGGCTGGGGCCTCCCCTTCAAACTGTTCCATAAATTCTTTATCCTGCTGTATAATCAACCAAGTAATCACCAGGAAAATACATATTCCCAGAAAGCCATTGGGTCCCCAAAATTGGAGATTTGTATCCCAAGTGAACAGGAATAAAAACCCAGAAAAGACTATAAAAACACTTCTAAATACACTAGTAGCTCGGATCGTACCAGATTTCAGGCGTAGATAGGCTAGGGGAAAGGACAGCGCTACGCAAATTCCAACAGTGAATATTAGGGTGTTGAAAAGCCCCCCAGGAGCGGGAATGGGTACCTTGCTGATGACTAGCGGTCCGACAGCATAAATACCCCAGATAAATCCAATGAGGAGATTGCTCCCAAGGAAGCCTTTGGGCTTTAATTCATTGAGCAAAAAGCCTCGGAAGCCCAGTTCCTGTCCTCTCAGTAAAAAAGAGCCGACATTTACCCCGATCAACCAAGTAAGCAGTAGTACGAGAAAGATGCTCGACCAATTTACCATAGGGAAATTTAGGGATTGGCCCACCCAATTATTCAGGAGAACTTGCTTAAAGACCAATGCATTAGCCCCGAATGCTGTAAGGAGTTTATGGGAGATATCGAAGAAAAGTGCTCCAACAGAAGAAGGAAATGCGTCTTGAATGATGACTTTTCCTGCACTGGGAATATTGAGGATATTTCCCGCAAGAAAAATTAACCCCAGGATCACGGCCAAAATACCTATGGGTACGATCCTACTCATTATCCAGCTATTCCAAGTCAAATCCTTTCGATAATACCCCAAACTACTGAGAGACTCTCCGTACAGGAAAGTATGGGTGAGAATAGCTGCAAAGCCTGGAGCCCAAACGAATAGGATAGCGAGAATTCCTAGAATTATGGGAGAAGAGCTAACTTGGGCTTGAATGAGGAAAAAGCTTCCCCAGCTCATCCCGAAGCACAGAATGAGGAAGATTGCCAGTTTGGTGAGATTGAGCTGTTTCATAGGATTTAGGAGTGAAAGGCCAGAAGTGAGAAGCGCGAAAATGTACCCCCTAAATTAATTACACATGAATGATCAGAGGGAAACTTACCTACTCAATTTACGAATTAATTTTATTCAAGTTTTCCCTTGCCGAATTCTTTTTTCAACTTGCACAAATTGATGGAAAAAAGATCCTTTACAACAATAGATTTGCCATAGCGTTGGAAGAGAAACTCAATATCTATTCCTTTTACTCTTCACCCCCTGGCCTCTCTATTCTGACTTTCTACAAAATATATGATCGCTTACTTACAAGGAAAGATTGCCCAACTAGAACCTACCTATGTAATCGTTGATTGCCAGGGAGTAGGGTATATGGCTCGCATTTCTCTTGCTACTTTTTCTACCCTGCAAGGCAAAAATGAAGCAAAAGTTTTTACCTACTTACAAGTTCGAGAGGATGCTCATATCCTGTTCGGATTTGCAGAGCCTGCGGAACAACAATTATTTGAACAACTGATCTCTATTTCAGGAGTTGGTGGAAATACGGCCTTAATGATTCTTTCTAGCATGTCGGCTGAGGAATTGGTAGCAGTGATCCGAGGAGGGGATGAAGCCTCTCTAAAGCGGGTAAAAGGAATCGGTGGGAAAACGGCTGCCCGAATCGTACTAGAATTAAAAGACAAAATAAAAATAGAAGGAGTTGCCCCAGCAAGTGGAGAAGCCAAAACACCCATCTGGGAGCCGGATCCCCTTAGAAAAGTACGCCAAGAGGCCTTAATCGCCCTTCAAACCTTAGGATTTACCCCTAAGTCTGTAGAGAAGAAGGTAGATCAGGTATTACAGAATTTAGGGGGGGATGCAAAAGTAGAAGATATCATAAAAGCCGTTTTAAAAGGCTAAATTTCCCGTCCACGTAAGATTTTATACGAATTGAAACGGATTTTGGTAGGAATGGTGTAATTGTTGATAGAAAAGTATAGGGCAATCAAACTACCTTTATATATTTGCCTTACTTTTCCATATTGCAAAAAAACAGAGATACTGCCTATGACTTAAGCTTTACGCAAACTTACTTTCTAGTTAAAAGCTATTCGTTTTGTCAAACATTAGTATCTCGTTCCTGCTATCGGTAGTAGCTACCTTGCTTTTTACCGGTACCGATGAATCAAGTTACCGACATTCTACTACTGAAGATTCCAACTGGGAAAGGTCTATAGAAGACCTGAATACTCTGCAAGACACGAGTAAAATCGTGCAGCAAGAACCCAACCCCAGCGATACTTCAAAAATTAAGAATAACCCCAATAAGCGGGTCACGGATGCTACAACCCAACCTTTTGTATCGCCCTTTTTCCTTAAAAATCCCAAAAATTTCCAAACCTCCTTTGAAATAGATGAAGATGGTGCAGGGTATTCAATTTATGAAAGAATAGGTGAGATTGATATTCGCCGCCCTTCTCGAATTTCTTTGGATGATTACTTGGTCTACCGCCAGGAGGTAGGAATTTCAGATTACTTTCGGCAACTGTCTACCAAAACACAAGAGGAACTCCGGTCTGGCCTACTCCCTTCTTTTGACCTAGGGCCACTGGGTGATGTATTTGGGGGTCCCATAGAAATTCGACCCACAGGATTCGCCACCGTGAGCTTTGGTGTGGACCACCAACGGACCAACAATCCGGCCCTTACCTTACGTCAGCAGCGCCGGACGAACTTTGATTTTGACCAGAACATTCAGTTGGGAGTTCAGGGGCAGATCGGTAACAAAATGAACCTCAATTTGAACTTTGATACCGGGCAACTTTTTGATTTCCAAAATGAGCTAAAACTTCGCCATGAAGGGACGGAAGATGAGATCATACAAACGGTTGAAGCAGGTAATGTAAGTATGCAATTGGGGAACTCCCTGATCCAGGGTCGACAAAATCTCTTTGGGCTGAAAACAGAAATGAAGTTTGGGCCCATTCGATGGACAATTGTAGGTTCCAATGAGCGCGGAAAACGAGAAAGTATTCAAGTAGCAGGGGGGGGAGCGGTGGAGACTCCCTTTGAGAAGGAAGTTTCAGACTATGACATGAATCGCCACTTTTTCCTCAATCATTTTTTCAGGTCTCGTTATGAAGCTGCCTTGGAGAATCTCCCAATTATCAATTCTACGGTGCGTATAACCCGGGTGGAGGTATGGATGGAAAAGGGAGGTGCAACTACTAATACGAGAAACGCGATAGGCTTTTTGGATTTAGGGGAGAGTGACCTAGCAGCTCCTGGAGGGGGAATGGGAACAATTTTCAACCGGGAGGTTATTACCCCTAGCGGCAGCGTTCGCTTTCCTGACAACGAGGCCAACAACCTATTTAATATCCTACAATCTAATCCCAACAACCGCACCCAAAAAGATGCACCCAATGCCTTGGCAGGCGCAGGACTTGAGAATACCCTGGACTTTGAAATTGCAGGTAACCTGAGAAGGCTTTCGCCAAATGAATATACGGTGAATAACCAATTAGGCTATATTTCTTTAACCTCTGAGATACCTAGCGACCAGGTGTTGTTCATCGCTTATCAGTACACGGTAAATGGAAGGACCTTCCAAGTTGGTGAGTTCTCAGAAGATAATCCTTCTGATGGACGGAATTCCAATGTGCTCTGGCTCAAAATGCTTAAGTCTTCTGTCCTTCGAGTAGTACAAGAAGGGGAAAAGTTCCCCCTATACGATTTGATGATGAAGAACATCTACCGTCTAGATGCTTTCGGTATCCAAAAGGACGGGTTTTTCCTAGATGTATTATATGAATCAGGAACGAGTGCGGGAAAGGTCAACTACCTACCCGAAGGTTCATTGAAAAATCAGCAACTCATTCAAGTATTGAATGTCGACCGTCTTACCAACCATACAGCACCCAATCCGGACAACTTTTTTGACTACCTTGAGGGCCTAACCATTGTTCCAGATAAAGGCTTGATCATTTTCCCCGTGCTAGAACCCTTTGGTTCCCATTTAGCGCGGCGTCTAGGCAATCCGGAGGATTCCACCCGATACGTTTTCCAAGCTCTGTATGATGATACGCAACAGGGAGCCATACAAAATTTCCCCCAGCAGAATAAGTACTCCATTGAAGGATATTTCCGGTCTGCTGGTGGAGCAGAGATTCCACTGAATTCTTTTAGCCTTTCAGAAGGCTCTGTTACGGTAACTGCTGGAGGTCGTAGGCTTACCGAAGGGGTGGATTATCGAGTGGATCAGGTGGCGAGTAAGGTCATTATCACCAATGAGGCTGTTCTGTCTCAAGGTGCACCGATTGAAGTATCGTATGAAAACGCACAACTTTTTGCCCAGCAGAACAAAACCTTGTTGGGATCTCGGGTGGAACTGGATCGTTTTGACAATTTCCGTGTAGGAGCGACTATTCTAAACCTCAGAGAGCAACCCTTTAATTTCAAAACAACCATTGGAGATGAACCCATCAACAATACCCTTTGGGGAATGGACCTGGCTTGGCAACATGAATCCGATTTCATTACCCGCTTAGTGGACAAGCTTCCTTTTATTTCGACAAAGGAAACTTCTTCCTTAAACTTTAGTGGTGAATTTGCCAACTTTATTCCTGGCCAACCTAAGGCGGTAAAGATCAATGACGAGCGAGGAATTGTATATGTCGACGATTTTGAAGCAGCCAAAACTACCTACAATCTTTCTGGGCAACAGCGCTGGCAAATTTCCGCATTCCCTTCAGGGAATCCCAATTTGCTAGATCCTTCACTGGATCCCCTAAACGCAGGATCTACCCAGGCGTTAGGATACACTCGGGCTAAGTTAGCCTGGTATAGAATCGATCAGACGGTATACCAGGGGTCTTTTGGAATCGATATTCCTCCAGATGATTTTGCGAATAACTATACCCGAAGAATACGTCCACAGGAGATCTTTCCAACCGCTACCCGCGCCTTTGGTGCCAACTTTCAGAATACCTTTGACTTGAGGTTTATGCCTATAGAGAGGGGTCCATATAACTTCCAGACGAGTCCAGACAAGTTAAATCCCGATGGTACCTTCAAAAATCCCTCGGAAAACTGGGCAGGAATCACTCAGGAAGTGACCATCAATAACAATGACTTTGAAGCAGCAAATGTGGAGTTCATTGAATTCTGGATGATGGATCCATTCATGGATAATCCTGGGCATAGAGGGGGAAAGTTCTACCTCAACTTAGGATTGATTAATGAGGATGCTTTGCCCGATCAGAGTTTGAGTCGAGAAAATGGTTTACCCACTGGAGAGGATGACCAAGGACTGATCGACTCAACAGACTGGGGCATCATTCCACTGGGAAATACCACAAATGATTACTTCAGTGCAGAGGCTGGGGCCAGGGAGCGGCAAGATATTGGTTTAGACGGATTAAATGACCAAGAGGAAGCCCGCTTTTTCAACACCCGTTTCCAGTATCTGGATAACCTAAGGGGCTTTCTTTCCCCAGAGGCTTTTGCTGCAATAGAAGCTGATCCCAGTACGGACAACTTCCGGCACTTTCGAGATCCATCCTTTGAAGATACGGGAGCAGGAATTTTGGAACGTTACCAAGATTTTAATGGAACGGAAAATAACTCTCCAGAGGGCTTGGGAACGCGGAACTTCTCCTTACAAAGTACCAATAATCCCGACCAGGAAGACCTGAATGGAAATGGAAGCTTAAATTTTGCTGAGCAATACTGGGAGTACGAGTTAGACATACGTCCACAAGACCTGGTTCCAGGGACAAACTTTATTGTCGATAGTATTCAGTCCATCGTCAATACAGGGGTTGCGGGTACCAATCAGCAATCGGTTACCTGGTACCAGTTTCGGATTCCAATTGTAGAGGGTACTGCACGCAACAATATTCCCAACTTCAAGTCCATCAATTACATGCGGATGTATATGACTGGCTTCGAGGAGGAGGTTGTTATGCGTTTAACAGAGTTCCAATTTGTAGCTACCCAATGGAGGCGTTTCTTAGGAGACCTTCGGGATGCTCAACAAGCCGTAAGTCCCCCCGAGCCTCCTTTTCCCGACTTCGAAGTCGGAAGCGTGAGTATTGAGGAGAACTCTACCAAATTACCTTTCAACTATGTACTCCCTCCAGATGTAGAGAGACAGTCTTTAAATGGAAATACGCAACCCGGATTCTTAGATGATGAACGTTCGCTCGTTGTCCAGACCTGTGGGCTAGAAGATGGAGATGCCCGTGGGGTATTTAAAACAGTACGGTTGGACCTCCGTCAATACAAGCAGCTCAAGATGTGGGTTCACGCAGAGGCTAAGAATGATGGAACAACCCCTGCAAACTTTTCCCAGCGGGGCGACGCGACGGTTTTTATCCGCTTAGGCTTGGACAATGACCTAAATTATTACGAATACGAACTTCCCCTGACTCCCTCTGACCCTTCTATGGGGATGGGGAATGTGAGTAATGTATGGGCAAATGAAGTAGTGGTGAATCTAGAAGAATTGGCTATTTTGAAAACTACTCGAGATTCAACTCAGACCAATTTGGAGGATCGTTATCTAATTGAGGCGATAGACTCCCTGGGGGGAAGACTGTACATCAAGGGTACGCCCAAGATTAGTGATGTGCGGACGATCATGATCGGGATTCGAAACCCCAAAGATGTAGGCGAGCGGCCCATCTGTACAGAAATGTGGGTAAACGAGTTGCGATTAACCAATTTTGATCGGAAAGGGGGTTGGGCCACGAATGCAAACTTGAGCATGCGTATAGCAGATCTGGGGACCGTAAATGGAAATTTCCGCTCCAGAACATCGGGCTTTGGTCCGCTGGATCAACGAATAACCTCTAGACCCCTAGACTCTGAAACCCAGTATAGCATCAACGCTACCCTGAATTTTGAGAAATTCTTTCCCAAAAAATGGGGCTTACAGCTCCCGGTAAGTGGCTCTTATGGCGAACGATTCAGACGTCCCGTTTTCAACCCACAAGAAGCAGATGTACGTACGGACTTTCTTGTTGAAAGGGCTGACTCAGAGCGGCAGAGAGACTCTGTTTTGGAACGGATAGAAGATTATTCCCGATTTAAAAGTATATCCTTCAACAACTGGCGGAAAGCAAAGGTGAATCCCGAGGCTAAGAACCACTTCTGGGATGTAGAAAACTTGGATCTAACGTTTTACTACAATGAGCAGTTTTCTAGAAATTCCCTGATTGCACGCCAACTCGTTCAACAGCATAGTGGACAAATCAATTATCGCTATTCCTTCAACCCCGTCGTTATTGAACCCTTTAAGAATTCTAAGTTTTTCCTCCTTAAAATGATCAATTTCTCTCCGGTTCCTTCTTCCTTGGATATTCGCATTGGAGGAGATCGCTATTTTGAGGAAAGGCAACTGCGGCCAACCTCGGAATTTGGCGGGGCGGTAGCACCTACCTTTAATAAGAATTTCCTCGTCAATCGCCAGTACAACCTTAGCTGGAACCTGACAAAAAATCTATTGTTGAATTTTACAGCGAACAATCAAGCACGGGTAGACGAAGTGAGAGGTCGATTTCGCGATGCTACTCAGCGCGAGAGAGATTCTGTCGGAACCTTGCTGGAAAACCTTATTTATATAGGGCGAAATCCTTCTCGAGGTCACAACCAAATGATCAATATGGGCCGTACGATTCGCTACACCCATAATGTAAGTGCAACTTACAGACTGCCCTTCAACGAGATTAAGTTCCTCAGTTGGATTAACGGTAACGTAAACTACAATGCATCCTTTCAGTGGGATCAGGCTCCCGAAATCAACCCAGGATTTGGAGGGACTATATCGAATTCCCAAAGTATCCAGGGAAACGGTCGACTCAATTTGGCAAATTTGTATCGATCGATTAAACCCTTAAATAAGGCCTTGGAACCGCGGAAGAAGAATGAAAACAAGGGAAGGACCATTCCGCCCAGCCGACGAAATAATAATCCTCCTCCTGGATCTGATGATAAGGAAAAGGATAAAAAGGAAAAGAAAAAATGGGAAGACCGCACAGCTTTTGAGCGTACTATGATTGGCCTTGGAAAAGAATTGGTACGGATCATCTTCAGTGTGAAAAATGCGGATCTTACCTATACGCGTAACGCAGGGACTGTCTTGCCTGGATATCTCCCCATTACACGGAACTTTGGAATGGACTGGGATTATCGAGATACCCTTACAGGTCAGCAGTCGTTGGTAGTACCTCCTACTACTGGATTTATCTTTGGTAGCCAGCAAGATATTAGAGGGATTGCAGGGGAAAACAATTGGATCACCCGAGATACAACTCTGGCTAACCTATACATGACGGATTTGAATGAGCAAATCCAAGCACGTGCAACGATTGAGTTGTTCAAAGTCCTGCGTATCAACCTGACGGCTACGCGTTCGGAAGCGAGCAATACCAGCGAATTTTTCCGATTCGATCCTTCCATCAACGACTACAATAGTTTCGACCCCTTCTTATCAGGTAATTTCTCCATGTCCTACATTTTTGCCAATACGGCTTTTGAGAAAAATACCCTGAATTCGAAAATATTCGAACAATTTTCTGAAAACCGGGAAATCATTTCCCGCAGGCTAGCCCAACAAAATCCCAATGCCGAAGGCCTGGGTAGAACCATTGTAGGAGACTATCGAAATGGATATACCGGCACTCAGCAGGACGTGCTAATTCCCGCCCTCATTTCAGCATATGGTGTAGGGAATGCGGAAACTATCACGTTGAATGCCTTTCCTAAGATTCCCCTGCCCAACTGGAGTGTGGATTTTAGTGGACTTTCTCAGTTGCCCTTCATTCAGGAATATTTTACGAACATCACCCTTCGTCATACCTATCGGGGTACCTATACGGTGGGAACTTTTAACAACAACCTCAATGCAGGATTTGACGAGTTTGGCTTTGTAAACAATACAGATACCCTAGATGCGGTAGAAGGGGTTGAGAACTTCTTCTCGCCTAATACCATTACAGGCTTACAGATTTCGGAGCAATTTGCTCCGCTTTTGGGACTCAATATGACCATGAAAAATGGTATGACAGGAACCCTAGACTACAAACGAGGGAGGACGCTGAACTTCAGCACAGGTAGCTTACAGCTTGCTGAAATTCGCAACCAAGACTTAACCATAGGATGGGGCCTACGAAGAGATAACCTGGGATTGAAAATCCGTTGGGGAGGTAAGGATGTCGAATTGAAAAACTCAGTCCACTTCCAGTTCAACCTAACCATGAGTGATACCCGGGAGCGAAATCGTACCCTCAGCCAGGATGGGGAGGAACCTACCCAACCTGCCGAATATACCCGTGGAGTCATGCGGTGGATCATTTCTCCCTCTGTAGACTATGTCCTCAATGACCGGATCAATATGAAACTCTTCTTCGAGCAGAGCCTCAACCGACCCTGGACTTCCAGCTCTTTCCGCGTGAGCCAGGGTAGAGGAGGGGTGCAGCTGCAGTTTATGCTGTCAAATTAGACCTTTTGGACAAATTGGATATTGCTTCATTCCTGTTACTCAGTACTCAGGAGAGAGGTTTGAATAATTCAAGATTTACGCTCCTGTATTTTTATGCTGAAGGGTGATTTACCTTTTCTCCTCCCCAAACGCTGCGATAAAAACCCTCGAATATTAACCCATTGAGGGTACCTATGTATTTTCTAGCCTATTACTATAATCATTTTGCTTAGGTACTTAGTTCAATTGTTAGCTTCATTGCAGAAAGGAGAGGCATTTGATAGAAAAAATCCAATGCCATCCTAAAGCGTTCATTAGAAAGCCTAGATTCAATACTCCAATAAATACTTATCCATGCCTGAACTCCAAGAGGTAACATTTACCCTAAACAATGGAACGGAAATGCCCGCAATAGGGCTCGGTGTCCTTTTTGCCAAAAATGATGGAGAAGTGGAACAGGCAGTTCTCTCTGCTTTACAAACAGGGTATCGAAAAATAGATACTGCTTCAGCATATGGAAATGAGCAAGGCGTCGGAGAGGGGATAAAAGCAAGCAACCTTG
>JBCCTX010000277.1:0-10221 GCA_039197765.1 Bacteroidota bacterium | reverse complement strand
CCTGCTACCGTAAAATTTCTCTTCCCACCAAAGTTAGACTGTACAAGTACCCCTAAAGTATAGGTTGAATCCTTAATGCGTATGATCCTGGAGGAAGTTCCTGTTCCGCCCTTAAAGCCGAGACACATCATACCCGTTCCTCCTCCAACGTTTCCCTCGGCTATTTCCCCACTGGAAGCATTTGTAATGGCTTCTAAGACGTGTGCCTCTTTTACGTGGAATCCATAGATATCATTGAGAAATCCGTCATAGGTTTCGGCTACTACGGGATAAGTGTACCACCAATCTTCCCCGCGATACCAATCAGTATCTACATACCATTTGAGAACTGCATCCCGAACCACCCCTACGCTATTGGTATTGGTGATCATGATGGGAGTTTCCAGAAAACCTGATTCGGTTACCCAAGTAGTACCGGTCATCTCCCCGTTTCCATTCAAACTATACCAGTTGGCGTACACTGGGCTGAATTTTTTTGCTTTCCCACGGGGAAATATGGCCGTAACACCTGTTCTGACAGGGCCTTTTCCTATGATGTTTTTCCCTTCCCCTGAAATGAGAGTGGAATACCCTACCTCCACTCCCTGGACATCGGTAATAGCATTATGGGTTCCAGGTGTACCATTGAAGGGGACTCCCAAGTCTCTGGCTCTAGGCTTTTGGGCGTAGCTCCAGCATACCATAAGCAGGAGTATGGAAAGGATATATATTCTATTCATTTTCCTAATTGTTAAACAGATAGACCAGTCTCTATAGTAAGATAAGATTAATTCAATATGAACGGGTAAAAATTACATGAGCCATCCCGAAATTTGGGATGGCTCATGGTTGGTTTCTCATACATTAACAACCGTTAAGCTAGATCGTCTTTCGCTTCAATTAGGTAATGGTTACTGACAGAACCCTCCGTTCTAGCCTTGAGATGAGGAGCGTACTCCGGATCATTTATAAATGCCATGGCTGCTTCTTTGGAGGGCCATTCCAGAATTATGCGCAATCCTACTTCCTTTTTCTCACCTTCTACCTGTTCATGACTTGTGGTTCGAGCCAAATATTTTCCCCCATGTTTGGTTACCAATCTATTGGCAGTTGGGAGGTAATCAGGTATCCAGGTATCAACGGTAGGAGTTACGTCTAGGACAGAATAATAGGCCATACAGTTATATTTTTAGAGGTTTGAAATTTGACTAATCACCCCACAAAAATGCAGGCCTTTTCCGTAATAATTTAAGTACAAATGCAGGACATTTTAGTAGATATAAAGGTTTTTGCCTGGCACTACTCTGAGAATAATCTTCATGGAGACCCTTCGCAATACCTCGAACTAAACCTTTCAAGTAGATTTGGTATTTTTTTTAGAGGAACCTTTCAACTCATATTAAATTACCAGAAAAACATGTAGTTTATATTGGCCAACTGTATCGAAAGACTACCGAGCAGCTTCATTTTTAAATTGAAACTATGTCTAAGAAGTTTCTGTGGATATTGGGTATTTGGGGTCTTTGTTGTGTACATGTTAGGGCCCAAATTGATTATGCGAATATATCTTTTGGCCACCTCGACCGAGCACTTTCACAAAATACGGGCTACTGCATTGTAAAAGATCATGTAGGATTTTTGTGGATCGGAACTCAGAATGGCCTGAACCGCTATGATGGATTACAGGTCAAGGCCTATAAGCATGACGCTCGCACTTCCCAAAGCCTACCGTCTAATACCATTTACAACCTCTTCGAAGATTCGGATAAGAATTTATGGGTCGTTACTCAAAAGGGCTTGGCTTGCTACAATCGGGAATTGGATTATTTCATCCCCTTTACCCATAGTCCTCTTGATACAAACTCCCTCCCCCCAGGCGCTTTAGGTGCTTCTATTTTTGAAGATCAAGATCAGCGCCTCTGGATATTAGCTGATCAATTGGTCAGTTATGACAGAGAAACCCATCAATTCCAAAGATATTCCCTCCCAGTGGATACCAGTCTGAATGATTGGGAGCGAAAAAATGGCCTTTTTATCTTTCAAGATAGCCGAGCAAATATTTGGTATTCTTGTTACAATAGCCTGTATCTATTTAACCCCAAGGAAGGGGTATTTACAAGAATTTTAGGTCGAGAATATTTGGGACAACTGAATAGGAAAAACCTCCGAATGAGGGCTATGGTGGAAGACCAGGAGGGAGTGTTGTGGATGGCAGGTCTTGATGCAGGCTTGATCAGACTAGATTACAGGGATGGAACCTCAAACATAGAGGCGTATTCACAGAACTTGAGTCTTGAAGGGCATAAGGTTACCAATGTATTTGTCGACAAGGAGAATGCCCTATGGTTTTCCAGTGAGAACGAGGGAATATTCATTCTTGCTCCTGATCGCAAAACCCATTACTTCTACAAGCATGATCCCGCTTCCATTGAGTCTATTAGCAGTGTTTCTATCCAATCGATTTATCAAGAACCCACTGGGAGAATTTGGCTAGGTACCTACAGTTCGGGCTTGGACTACGTAGATGTTTACACACAAAAGTTCAAACGCTTCAACTACCGGAGTAACGCAAACAGCATTTCCTACAACAACATTTCAAGCTTTGAAGAACGGAAAGATGGCCATGTATGGATTGGAACAGATGGGGGAGGCTTGAACCTTTACGATCCTCAGAGCAAGACCTTCCAAGTTTTTCAGCATGACCCCCAAAACCCCCGTAGCATTAGTTCCAATGCTATTTTAGACCTCGCTTATGATCCAGAGGGGCAGCTTTGGGTCGCCCATTGGGAGGGAGGTATCAGTATAAAAGGAAAGGAGGGGTTTACCCGAGTGATGACCGAAAACAGTGGCTTATCCAGTAATAATATTTCCACCATTTTACATGACGCCCACCACAGGCATTACATAGGAACCCAAGGAAGTGGCATGATTGTATATAATTCGCAGTTAGAACAGTGGAAGTACTTCAATTCTAAGACAAATCCCGACTTCTCCTTGGACCTGATTTCTGATATATGTCAAGATCAACGAGGAAATATCTGGATCGGAGGGATAAATGGGCTGATAAAATTGACTTACGACATCCATCAGGAAGAACAGTTTGAAAACTTTACATATGCTGGGGAACCCGGAGCCCTGAGTGATCCAACTATCGAGGTTATTTACGAGTCTTCGAAGGGACATTTGTGGGTAGGGACCAAAAATGGGCTCAATAAACTCAACTCAGATGGAACATCCTTCACTGTGTTTACAGAAGCACAAGGCTTGCCCGATAATTTCATCGAAGGAATCTTAGAAGATGATGAAGGTCAAATTTGGGTAAGTACCCTCAACGGCTTATCCAGGATACAACTGGAGGAGGACCTGGTAATAAATATTCGAAACTATCAGTTAGCTGATGGTCTTCAGGGTAAACAATTCAACCGAAAAGCAGCCTTTAATTCGGCGGATGGGACCCTGTATTTCGGGGGCGTAAGTGGGTTCAATCAAATCGACCTAGCGGCCCTACAGGATAATCCCCATATCCCTCCCATAGTACTGACAGACTTCAAAATATTCAACCAGCCGATAGCCCCAGACGCAGCAGGACCCATTCGGAAACACATTACCTCTACAGATACCATCCTTTTAGCTCACCACCAATCTGTTTTTTCCTTCGAGTTTTCCGCCTTAAACTTTACCCATCCTGAAAACAACCAGTATGCCTATATGTTGGAAGGCTTTGATGATAATTGGTATTACATAGGCAATAAACACAGTGCAACATTTACGAATATTCCACATGGCACCTATACGTTCAAAGTAAAGGCATCCAACAATGATGGAATTTGGAATGAGGAAGGTAAGTCCATCACCCTCCTTATCCTCCCTCCTTGGTGGAAAACTCCATGGGCATATTCTCTATATGTGCTCGTCGCTATTGGGCTCTTATGGGTTGTCCGAAAAATCACGTTACTCCGATTTGAATTTCAACAGAGAGAGAAGCTCCTGGAAAAGGAGAGGGAAATTGATCAATTGAAGCTGAGGTTTTTCACCAATATTTCTCACGAATTCAAAACCCCGCTCACGTTAATTTTAGCCCCTTTAGAGAACCTCATTGCTTCCAGCCAGCTTACCTCCATTCAATCCCAGCTGACCTTGATTCAAAGAAACGCACAGCGACTCCAACAGCTCATCAACCAGTTACTAGACCTGAGAACCCTAGACGCAGGCAAGTATGAACTCAAATTGGAGGAATCCGATATAGTGGAATTCCTAGAGCACATCTTTGAAGCTTTTACCTATCTGGCCAAACAATACCAGATTGCGTACACCTTCCACAGTGAGCTAGAATTCCTAAGGTGCAATTTTGACCGAGATATCTTGGATAAAGTTATGTACAACATCTTATCCAATGCTTTCAAATACACACCCAATGGGGGAAATATTGAGATGCACGTAGAACAAATGGACGCCTCTTTACACATTAAAGTAATTGATACAGGCGTAGGAATTGCACCGGATAAACGAGATAAGATTTTCGAGCCCTTCTATCGGGTTGAGGACCATCCCATCCGTAAGGAAGGGGGAACAGGCATTGGCCTTGCCCTATCCAAGGAATTGATTCAATTGCACCAAGGCACAATCAGCTTCCGATCTATGGAAGATAAGGGGACTGCATTTGTGGTAGGTATTCCGATCAATCTCCCAACACTTTACTCAACTGAGGCTTTCACTTTACCAAAGAGCAAAAAGACCAATCCCTTTTCGCTTGTCCTACCAGAGATTCCCAATGGGACACTAGAAAAAGAAGAGTGGGGTCCTCAAAAACCGCTCTTATTCATTGTAGAGGACAACCCAGACCTGCGCTTTTTCCTCCATCAGGAATTAGCCAAAGAGTTTGACGTTCAATCATTCGAGAATGGAGTGACTGCCCTGGAGCCTACCATAGCGCATCTACCCGATTTAATCCTCTCCGACGTCATGATGCCCGATATGGATGGAATCACCTTTTGCCAGCAAGTCAAGCAAAACCCTCATTCCAGTCATATCCCCATCATTCTGCTCACGGCAAAATCCTCCCAGGAAGGTCAATTAAAGGGCTTGGGGGCAGGGGCTGATGACTATATGCTAAAACCCTTCAGTTTACCTATTTTAAAAGCAAAAATTGATACAATTCTTCGCAACCGCCAGGTACTTTGGGAAAAGTTGAAGGATCACAAGCTTATCGCTCCCAAGCACTTAGTCAAAGGCCAAAAGGACCAGGTGTTTCTCGAAAAACTAACGCAAACCATAGAGCAGTATATCGGAGATACAGGGCTGAATTATCATTTGCTATGCAAGAGTATGGGAATGAGTAAAACCCAACTCTATAAAAAGCTCAATGCGTTGACCGGCAAAAGTGTTCACGAGTTTATCAAAGAAGTTCGGTTGAAAAGAGCAGCAGAGCTATTGCATCGGGATGAATTTTCCGTATCTGAAATTGCCACCAGGGTAGGATTCAAGCATTTGGCCAATTTTTCCAGCCACTTCAAGGCCTTCTATGGTCAACCTCCAAGTCAATTCAACAAAAATTAGGGAAGTACCCTTATCTAATATTCCCCAAACCTTCGAATTGTTCCCCATAAAAGCGCTTTGGTCCTATGCTATAAACCTTTGGGAACATATACAAAATCCAGATTAGCATAGCTATCCCCATACCCTTACCTTAGAATAAACACGTAGGAATTCCACATTCATTCGCTTTTGCAGTACCCCTGCTTCACATCTTTTGGGCCCATTTGGTAAGACTTGTTATCCACGAATTCGTTCGTGGAGATTCGCTCCTTTGTTCACACTTAACTATTGTAACCGATGAAATATAACCTATTATTACTTCTTGCACTAGGACCCTTCGCTTTATTTTCCTCTGTCCTTGAACTACCCCCTATAGAAGAAGCGGTCTGTCAAAATATAACTAACCCAGGGCAACTAAATCCCTGGTTCGACCTAAATCAACCCGGACCCACCTTTGATCCCCCAAATATTTCCGCAACAGGGGCTTCAGGAGGGTCAGGGGGAGGTATTGTCTATCAATGGGAAAAAAAGGAAGGGAACGGAAGTTGGACGGAAATTGCTGGTGCCAATGGCAACGGCTATAACTCCCCCACAATAAATACCACCACGAGCTTTCGGAGAAAGGCTCGTCGATGTAGCAACCCCTGGTTATACACCAGTGAAATTACGATTACCTTGTCCTCTTCCCCCCCACCTCCACCGCCGCCCCCTACCTGCAGCAATGTTACCAACTCAGGTACCCTTTCTTACAGTGGATCTACCAATCCTACTGGTTCCTCCTTCGATCCTCCTCAAATTTCTGGAGGAGCTGCAAGTGGGGGAACAGGAGGAACTATTGTCTACAGATGGCAGAAGCAAGAGGGCAGTGGATCCTGGAGTATCCTTTCTGGTGCTACGGGACAGAACTATAATCCTGACCTCATCACAACAAGTACCAGCTACCGAAGACAGGCTAGGAGGGATTGCCAGAATAATTGGGAAACCTCCAATACCATCAGTATCACCCTAGGCAGTAGTGGAGGGGGTGGAAGCACTCAAGTAAATATCCGAGCAAAGCTCGCAGGAAGCAACTGCTGTGCAAACCTAGAAATCCAGGGGATGGCCAATACGAATTTTGCTGGCTCAAACTCTGTAGTTGACAGTAAGGCCCTGACCTTGAGTAATACGGATTTTCAGGAGTTTACCGTTACCCTCAATGGCTCCTTTCCTGCCAACCGCATTCGAGTGGCTTACACCAACGATGCAAGTGATAGAGATGTAGTCGTACGCTGGATGAAAGTAGGAGGGGTAGAATACGCCTCATCTGCGGGAGATACCTATTCGGTGGGTGTATGGCTCAATGGAAGTTGCGGAGGAGATTTTAAGCAACAGCAAAGGCTGGCTTGCGATGGCTACTTCCACTATGCTACCTCAGGTGCCCCTGATCCTACCCCTGATCCCGATCCAGACCCTGACCCTGATCCTGATCCGACTCCCAACCCCGGTGGAGATCAAACCTCACCTGTGACCTGGAGCCGCTTTCAAGGAATGGGCAAAGGCCTAAATTTATCTGGCTGGTTGGAAGCCCATTGGTTCATCAAGAACAAAGCCTATCCAGCCGTATACACGGGTGCTGGAGATTTTCCACTCAATGCGTACAATGAACAGGATATTGCTAATGCCAAAGCCCAAGGCTTTGAATCGATCCGACTACCCGTCACCTTTGAGCACTTCATGCAACTCAACCCTCCTTATACAGTAGATTTTTCGCATCCTGTATTTGATCGTGTAGATGACGTGATTCAATGGGCACAGACCTACGATATGACCCTGATCATCGACAATCACCACGGCCCGAAGAATCCTCCACGAAGGTTGACAAATGCAAATTACCAAAATGAAACCCCCAGGCTCCAAGCCCTTTGGTCTCAATTGATCGATCGTTATGGAAATTTAGACCCCAATCGATATTTCTTTGAATTATACAATGAACCTGATGTCAATATCAGCAACAACAACTGGAGGCAGGTCGCAGTAGCGATGGTAAATACCATACGATCCAAGGGTTCCAATCACACCTTAATTGTAGGCCCTTCTTGGTGGAACGGAGTTTCCAATAACCTGAATGATCCCCAACAGAGAGGCCTTTACTATTTTGATAAGCTGGATGACGACAACATCATTTACACCTTCCACTTTTACCATCCCTTCAATTATACCCATCAGCAGTTCCCTTGGTCAGGCCCCCCCTGTTTACCTTCAAAAAGCTATTCTTCTGGCTCCTCCGATGGCCAATTTGTATCCACAGCTCTAGCGGTTGCTAATACGTGGGCGCAAAATAATGGGGATCCTGTACCCTTGATGGTAGGAGAATTTGGAGACTCCCAAATGGCGCCTTCAAACAGTCGCTGCAACTGGATTTCCCATGTAGCAGGCCTATTCAACCAATACAACTTTGCTTGGTACTATTGGGGTCCTACCTCTTACGACCCCAATCCAGTTAATTCCTGCGTAGCAGGCCAGGACCAGGACGAAAGGGGCTTTGGGTTCTATACCAATGGCAATTACAGTGCAAATTCTATCATCCCTTGTTTTGCGCAGGCCTTGGGATTGGCCTCTACATCCTTCCGATTTGCCGAGGCTGATGAGCCCTCAAACCCAGCACAGCTTTCCGCAAAAGGCATTGGTATCTATCCCAATCCCTTTGAGAATGAGCTGAATGTTTCTATTACCCTAAAAGAGCCTTCAAATTTAGGGATTCACATGGTGGATCAATTGGGCAGATCTGTCAGGACGTTCTTTGAGGAGCAAGGCATAGGTAAGGGCGTCCATCAATGGCGATTACCTACTGAGGGCTTGACACCAGGAATCTACTACTTGCAAGTATCAACCCGCTCAGGAAGCGCCTGGGTGATGCTAAGGCATGAATGAAAAAGGGGGAACGTTAATTTCATTGAACAGGGCCTTTATACCTCATCCATTTCTTTGGATGGGGTTTCTTATATAACGATATTAAGTACTCAGGAAATATGCTTTATTTTGGCTCTTTTAACCCTACTTTTCGGGGTAAGTTAACTGTACCACTGTCCCTCCCCAATCGCATCATTTTTATAGACTTACGATATCCTTTCCTTCAAACCTCTCTAATCCTTTCTGAAAATAATCCCGATATTCTTGCAGATCCAAGGGGGGATTGTAGCCAATGGGAGGTAATAGGGCCCTTCCCTCATGGTCGAGCAATACGTAGAAAGGCTGGGCATTGGAGGTATAGGTATCAATTTGATATTGCAGCCATTTATCACCTATGGTTCGGAGCTTTTTCCCTTCTGGGGTAACTTCCGTTTGCGCTAGTTTCTGCCGATCATCTGTGTAGAGCGAAACAAGCACATACTCTTGATTGATAAAAGATTGTATCTCGGAATCAATCCAGGCATTTTGCTCCAGGTAGCGGCAATTGGCGCAGGTATGTCCTGTAAAGTCGAGAAACAGCGGCTTATTTTGGGCTTGAGCATAGGCCATGGCCTGGTCCAGATCGTAGAATGCACAAAAGCCTCGTGGGGTACTTTCCGCTAGGTGCTCGAATTTCTTCCCGGGATAGGTACAGATCTCATTAGCATATTCACTGACACCAGCTACTGCCTGACCCTCCTGAAGGAGTACTCCCGTATTCTCATTGTTGGGTGGGAGATAGCCTCCCAAAAGATTTAGGGGAGCTCCCCATAGACCGGGAATTAAGTAAAGCACAAACCATAAAGAACCCATTCCTAGCAAGGCACGTGAAACAGGAAGGCGCTCAACTTTACTATCATGCGGGAATTGCAGCTTCCCGAGCAAATAGAATCCTAGCACCCCAAATATTACAACCCATGCACCGATGAAGGCTTCCCGGCTAAGTAAGCCCCAATGCATAACTAGATCTGCCCGGCTGAGGTAAATGAAGGCCAAAGCAAGTTCCAAAAGCCCCAAGGTTACTTTTACGGCATTGAGCCAACCTCCCGATTTAGGTAAGCTTTCCAGCCAACCAGGGAAAATGGCAAACAACACAAAGGGTAAGGCCATGGCTGTGGAAAAAGACAACATGGTCATGGTAGGAGCCAGGTAATTCCCATTGGCAAAGGCATCACCAAGTGCCGTAGCGACAATGGGCCCTGTACAGGAAAAGGATACGATTGCCAAAGCCAAAGCCATGAGAAAAATTCCTCCTAGCCCGCCGCGCTCACTTCCCTTACTAGCAGCTGTGCTCCAGGAAGAGGGCAGAGTCAACTCAAACATTCCCATAAAGGACAAAGCAAAAACTACCAAAAGGCCAAAGAAAGCCAGGTTAAAGGCGGGGTGTATGGCAACGCGTTGCATGGTATCCGGCCCAAAGATTGCAGACAATACCAGGGCAAGGCCTGTATAAATCGCAATAATGGATAATCCATAGAAAACCGCATCTCGTATCCCCCTACCTTTGTTTTCCTTGCGTTTGGTGAAGTAGCTTACGGTCAAGGGAATCATGGGAAAAATACAGGGAGTCAGTATTGAGGCAAATCCAAAAAGGAAGCCTTCCAGCATAAGTTTCCATAGGCTACCACCGCTTTGGGTACTAATGGGCTTTTCAGCTAGATTCCCAGCTTCTTGAATGGGTTCATCCTTAGAACCCTCGATTAAATTGGTGCTGGGAGGTTCTGGTAAAACCGAAGGAATTTCTTCTGCAAGACTCGTATTTGGGGCTTCCTCTTTTTG
>JBCCTX010000276.1:0-10285 GCA_039197765.1 Bacteroidota bacterium | reverse complement strand
TTAACTGATAGGGAAATCCTATCTAACAATCGCAATTGGAGTTCTGATTATCAGACTGTGTCCCTTATATTTGGCTATTCAATCATAAATAGATAAATAGCTGTTCAAGTCCCTATCCCAGAAAAAGTGATAGTCTATTGCATTTGGAATGTTATGAATTCCCATTTTCTTCAATTATTTACTTATAACCAATGGGCGAGCAATCGCTTACTCGATACCTTGGAAGTAGAGGGAGTAACCGATGAAAAGATCCTCATGTGGATGAGCCATATATCCAATGCAGAATGTATTTGGTGGGATAGAATACAAGGGAAGAATCCACGTATGGGTGTATTTGATACGTATTCCCTCGGAGTGTGCCGGGAGAAGGTAACATCCTTTCACCGAGAGATTCTTCCTTGGATTAAAGTGGTAGCCCCAAATGATTTTGATAGGCACTTTTCTTATCAGAATTCTAAAGGAAAATCTTTTTCCAATTCTATACGGGAAGTTCTTTCCCATATGATCAACCACGGGACGCACCATCGGGCACAGATTTCCGCTCGCTTACGGCAGGTGGGGATTGTTCCTCCTCCTACGGATTTTATTTTCTTTGCAAGAGGTTAGCTTGGGAATTTAGGATGGGAATATGAAAGGATGAAAATAGGTATTCATATTAAGATAGGTAGGGCGGGAGAGCTTGTCAGCTTGGGTATTTTATTTCTACAATATGTCCGTTATAAAGGGATCCTGGGAGGCGAAGGATCTGAAGGAGAATCTCCGCCTTCTGCGATTCCAGACGCACCGGCATCCGATGTATCGGGACTAGGTGGAGGAGTACCAGCAACGGAGGATATACCCGAAGAAGAGGCTAGCATATCCTGAACTTCAGGATTAATCGTTTGAGCTGCATCCGTTGAAGCCATCTGAGACGCCTCAACATCGTCATTCATTTTAAAGAATCTTCCTTGAAAAATCAATATGACCACGATCCCAATGGAAATGGCTGAATCTGCTATATTGAAGATAGGCCAAAATGAATAATATTCACCACCCCAGAAAGGAAGCCAGTCTGGCAGGTAGCCCTTCCAGATATCGAAGTAGAACATATCAACTACCCTACCATGTAAAAAGCCTCCCTCGTAGTTATTGATATTCTCAAAGATCATCCCATAGAAAGTCCTATCAATGATATTACCCATAGCACCACCAAAAATGAGGGCTACGAAGAAAGGTAAGGGAGACTTATGAGAGGAAAGGCGGTAGAGAAAAACCCCAATAAAAACCAATGCAATCAACGAAAAAATGGAAAGGATCAGCTTACTGGTCTCAGGCGTCATATCCACACCAAGGGGACTCAACAAGTTATCTATCGTCATGCCGAAGGCAGCGCCCTTATTTTCTATAAAGTGGATTTTGAAAACGTCCCCAAGGACAGGAATCTCTTCCCCTAAGGACATATTTTTCTTTATAATTACCTTTACTACCTGATCGATTAGGATCACAATAAATGATATGAGAAAATATTTCCTTGCTTTCAATTTGAATCGATAGTTTAAAGTGTCTTGGGAGGGGCCAACTTCCTACAATCGGAAGGGAACCTTGAGTAAGACAATTATATCCCGTAAGTATTGACCAACTAACCCGATGACTAAAACGCGTTCAAATAAAAAAGGTTTGCTTGTCGATTTAGCACGCTAAATAACAAGCAAACCTTAACTTTTCCAAAAATCCTCATCTCGAAAAAGGAAAACGCTTTTTCTGCATCATTTTTCCTTCGACAGTAGTAGTCGCATGGGGAACAATACGGAGTCTGTCTTTGGGGATAAGCTTCCCTGTAATCCGACAAATGCCATAGGTTCCATTTTCAATTCTGAAGAGTGCCTTTTCCAGGTTATGAATGAATTTGGTTTGGCGAGCCATAAGGATTTCCACCTGCTCTTTCTCACGGCTTTCGTTGCCGTATTCGGTGAAATTAATGCTGTCAGCAGATGCGCCGCTAAATGCTTTCAAACTTTCCGCAAGCCGCTTATACTCTTTACGAGCATCACCCAACTTGCCGTTGATAATCTTCTTAAACTCCTCTAATTCCCTTCTTCCGTAGAACTGTTTTTGCATTGACTTTTCCATAAATCAGTCTGCTTTAGGTGTGTGAAAATAGTAAACGTGGTAGGTAAAACTTTTATCTAGTTACATAAAGTGTGAGGCAAATTAATAATCAAAAAATATATTTATCAAGTAAAAAAATTTATTTTTTGTAAATAGTTTATCTCTTAAGAAGTATGTATCCCTTTTCCCCATTGATTTCCACTTCACTACCTGATTCTAGGGATTCTTCTAGTTGGAGGCTTCTACCTAAGGTTTCCTTCAGGATATAAGATCCAAAATTCTCAAGCGCACCAGACCAGGTTGCTTTTTTGGTGATCATCACGTCAATCCGATCTGTAACTTGAAACCCACTATCCTTTCGAAGGTTTTGGATGCGATTGACAAATTCCCGAGCTATTCCTTCTTCTTTTAATTTATCATCCAGCGTTATATCTAAGGCAACTGTGTATTTCCCATCTGAGGCTACAGACCAACCTGGGATATCTTCGCTGACGATTTCCACGTCGCTCAAGAGAATTTCTAAGGTCTCCTCACTGAGCGCTATCGCTATAGAGCCTGCCTGCTCTAATTCCTGAATTTCTGCCTGCTCTAGGCTTTGCAGGCGAGGTTTTAGCTCTTTGATCAAAGGACCAACCTTAGGTCCTAATACCTTAAAATTGGGTTTAACCCGCTTGACCAGAATAGAATTATCTTCTTCAATGTACTCTAGGACCTTGATATTTACTTCCCCTTCAATCAAGTGCTTTACACGTTCCAGTTGGTCCTTCATCTCAGGACCCAAAACAGCTACCATCGCACGATTCAAGGGCTGGCGGATCTTCATATTCTCTTTCCTCCTGATGCTTCTGAGCAATGACGTAATCCGTTCTGCCATATCCATTCGCTCCTCAAGAGCTGGGTCAATGTCTTCAGATTGGACAGGTGGGAAATCTGTCAAGTGAACGCTCTTTCCTCCTTGTAGATCTTGGTACAATCTGTCAGAGTAGAAAGGAGCGAAAGGACTCATTAGGACCGAGACTGTATGAAGGCATTCATAAAGAGTCTCAAAAGCGGCTTGCTTATCCTGATTGAGTTCTCCCTTCCAAAAACGCCGGCGAGAAAGCCGTACATACCAATTGGAAAGTTGCTCAGAGACAAAATGATCTATTGCTCGGATGGCCTTTGTGGGGTCATACTCGTCTAGGTAAATCTTAACAGACTGGGTGAGGGAATTCTTAACAGAAAGAATCCATCTATCTAGTTCAGACCGCTCCTGGACTGCCACAATTTCAGCCTTGTCATATGAGAACGAATCAATGTTCGCATACAGGGCAAAAAAGTTGTAAGTATTGAATAGCGTCCCGAAAAATTTTCGTTGGACTTCAGCCACTCCTACAGGATCGAACTTGAGCCCATCCCAGGGAGCAGAGTTTCCCATCATATACCACCTATTGGCATCTGCTCCATAGGTGTGAATCATTTCAAAAGGATCAACCGTGTTGCCTAGGCGCTTGGACATTTTGCGCCCATCTTTATCTAGTACCAATCCTGTAGAAAGGACATTCTTAAATGCCACGCTATCCATTACCATGGTCCCAATGGCGTGCAGAGTGAAAAACCAGCCACGCGTTTGGTCGACTCCTTCGGAGATGAAGTCTGCAGGGAAGCTGCGTTCAAATATATCTTGATTTTCAAAGGGATAATGCCATTGAGCATAGGGCATAGACCCCGAGTCAAACCATACATCAATTACATCTGTCTCGCGTCGCATTTCCTTTCCAGATGGGCTTACTAAAACTACCCGATCTATATATGGTTTGTGCAAATCGTCTTGATCAAAGAATTCTGCTACCTCAGCCGAAGACATAAATCCTGCGTCGGCAGATTTCTTCATTTCTGCGCGTAGCATCTCTACGGAGCCAACACAGAGGCTTTCTGTACCATCTTCGGTAGACCAAATGGGTAGAGGGATTCCCCAGAATCGAGAACGAGACAGGTTCCAATCCACTAGGTTCTCAAGCCAGTTCCCAAAACGGCCAGTTCCGGTAGACTTTGGCTGCCAGTTGATTTGCTTATTTAATTCTATTAAGCGATCCTTAACACTCGTAGTCCGAATAAACCAGCTATCTAGCGGATAGTATAGAACAGGCCGGTCCGTCCGCCAGCAATGTGGGTAGTTATGTTCGTACTTTTGAGAGCGAAATAATCGATTTTCTTCTTTGAGCTTGATGACGATGTCTACATCTACAGGCCTGGCTTCTTCCTGCCCGTAGTCTTTCACATAGCGTCCTGCGAAATCCTTCACCTCTTCCACGAACTTACCTTGCTTGTCTACTAGGGGCATCTGATTGCCCTGGCTATCTTTGACCAAGATCGGAGGTATATCGTGTTTCTGTGCAACGCGGAAGTCATCCGCACCAAACGTTGGAGCCGTATGTACGATCCCGGTTCCGTCCTCTGTTGTGACAAAATCTCCGGTTATGACCTTGAAGGCGGGTTTATCGGGCTTCACATAGGGAAGCAATTGTTCATACGTTAACCCTAGAAGATCTTTACCGGTATATTTTCCTACTATTTTCTGATAGGGAGTAAGCAAAGATCCAGGCTTGAAATCTTCTGGAAGCAGTTCATCTTTTTGCTCAGAAAAATACTTACCCATCAATTCCTCTGCGAGAATGACCACAATTTCCTTTTTCGTGTAGGAATTTAAGGTTTTTACCGCAACGTATCGAATATTGGCCCCGACTGTCAAGGCGGTATTAGAAGGAAGGGTCCAAGGAGTGGTAGTCCAAGCCAAAAAGAATACCTCTCCGTGCTTCAACAAGTTTCTACTCAATGATTGCTTACTGCGCTTTAGCTTAAACTGCGCAATAGCCGAGGTGTCCTTTATCATTTTGTAGGCACCTGGCATGTTGAGCTCATGGGAGCTTAGCCCTGTACCCGCAGCCGGCGAGTAGGGCTGAATGGTAAATCCTTTATATAGAAGATTTTTGTCGTAAAGGGTTTTAAGTAAGTTCCAGACGGACTCGATGTATCGATTTTCAAACGTTATGTAGGGATCATCCAGGTTGACCCAATACCCCATAATGCGGGTTAAATCATCCCATATATCTTTAAATGCAAATACATCCTCCCGACAGGCTTTATTGTAATCTTCTACACTGATCTTAGATCCAATGTCTTCCTTAGTGATTCCCAGCCGTTTTTCAACCTGCAATTCCACAGGAAGCCCATGGGTATCCCATCCTCCTTTACGATGGACTTGGTATCCCTGTAAGGTTTTGTATCTACAGAAAATATCCTTGATGGTTCGGGCAAAAACGTGGTGGATTCCTGGGCGTCCATTTACTGAGGGAGGGCCTTCATAGAAAGTGAAAGATTGAGCACCTTCTCGGTTCGAAATACTTTCTTCGAAGATGTTTTCTTGTTCCCAAAATTTCAACAGAGCTTTTTCTACTTCCGGCAAAAAGGTCGCAACCTGCGTTTTATATTCTGGGAATTTCTTCGACATACAGGGATTTTCTACAAATTATTGTGGTTTTCCACAGGGTTTTCCACAATCTTTCCACAAAGATGTGCAAATATAATAAATAAATCTTTCGAAAAATTAATCGTATTTAGGATTCTTTTCTACACCTAAACAGAATTATTTACACAGTTTTTTTTCACCGAGCCTTCAGGAAAGAAATAATTTTCTCCCCTTTCTGATCTAGCCTTGCAAAAAAAATTAATAAACATAGAAACGGAAACGGATGGTTTTGACTTCCGTTGGGGAAAGAGGGAGGATTTAACGAAAGTCGTACAACTATTTACTTTGGATAAATTTTAATTACTAGCTTATTAATATACACAAATTCATGCATATGGCAAACGCAGATTTTCACAAATTATATCTTATGAGTTTGGTAGTTTTGGCTATGTTCTGTAGTTGTGCAGGAACCAAACAGCTTAAGGCACACCGGGAAGTTCTCTCAGACCTAGCTACAGGTGACTATACGCCAAAGCAAAGAATGGATGGGTTGGGAAATGAATTGGTGATCGTTTTAGATGAATCTTTGAGTCGTCCTACTGCGTTAGGTACCTATAAACACGTCAAGAAGTTTGCCGAGCAAAATGAGAATAACCTAGAACTCATCTATACAGATATAGATAAATGGCAAAGTGATATGAATGATACCCAGAAGGTAATTTCTGGGGTAGAACTCGCTTCTAAAAGCTACACCCGAAGATTTATCACCCTCCTTCCCAAATTCAAGAAAAAGGTGAATAATAAGTACAAGCAACTGGTATTTTTTTCCAAATTAATGGGGGTATTGAATCCGATAAAATAAATGGTCCGTAGTGAAATAGTCCGTAGTTGAAACCTTTGATTGGAGATCAAAGTACACCCTTGACCACCGACCACCGACCACCGACCACCGACCACCGACCACCGACCACCGACCACCGACCACCGACCACCGACCACCGACCCATAAACCATTCCCGATGAATAAACTCTCACTCGCGCTCCTTTTTGGCGGAAAATCTCCAGAACACGAAGTTTCTTTCCGATCCGCTAAGAATATCTTTGAGGCATTAGATCCTTCAAAATATGAGATTACCCTTATAGGTGTATCCTATGAGGGAGCTTGGTATAGAATTCCCGCATCAGAATTCCCACAGTTGGAACACCTTCATGCAGGAAATCCTTACGAGCAACTCTGTTTGGTGCCAGGGGCGGATGATGCACAGCTTTTCAGTTTAGAGAAGGGAGTGGCTTTACCATCGATTGATATCGTTTTCCCAATTATCCATGGGACAAATGGGGAAGATGGAACGCTGCAAGGCCTTTTACAACAATTGGAGATCCCCTATGTGGGTCCTGATGTATGTGGCTCTGCAGTTGCCATGGATAAAGATGTCGCCAAGCGCTTGCTGAGAGAGGCAGATCTCCTAGTCGCGGCGGGAGAATGCTTTGATTATACCACTCGAAATTCCCTAGATTTTGCAGCCCTTCGCAACCAACTGGGCAGCCCCTTATTTATTAAACCCGCAAATATGGGCTCATCTATCGGGGTAAGCAAAGTAGAGACCGCAGAAGCGTTTGAGAAAGCAGTAGAACATGCCTTTCAGTTTGATAAGAAGATAATTGTAGAAGAGGCTATTGAAGGAAGGGAACTAGAATGTGCAGTGATGGGCAATGAAATCCCAGAAACTACGCGAGTAGGTGAAGTCCTCATGGAAGAGGGCTTTTATGACTACGAAGCCAAGTATATTCACGAAACTGTAGCAAAGGTTCAAATCCCTGCTGAAGATATAGCTGAAGAGACACTTTCCAAACTGATTCTGGTCGCTCGGAGTGCATACAAGGTCCTGTGTTGTGAGGGGATGGCTCGAGTGGACATGTTTCTCTGTCCAGATGGTCGGGTGTATATCAATGAGGTGAATACCCTTCCCGGATTTACGAGTATCAGTATGTATCCCAAGTTGTGGCAAGATGCAGGTTTGAGCTATTCAGCTCTCCTGGATCACCTCATTCAGTTAGCGTTGGAAAGAGGAAAAAGGGATAAAGGCTTGAAAGTTATGCGTTAAACAACTTGCTGGCGCCATTTGGGATTTTTTGCAAAAATGGAGAGGACTATGCGTCCTTTCTGGTAAAAAATCCCAGTTGAGGGAATTCTAGAAAAAATAGTTGCAATAATTCAGATTTTTAAAAATTTCGAATTTACTGGTATATTCTTTGTCAAGAAATAGATATATAGGTAGTCTTTGTCCCATCATTTTCCCTACCTATCCAAGCAAGTTCCTACACATGGCGGCCTCCCCGGCCGCCCTTTTTGAGTTGCAAAAGGGAATGGACAGGTATGAACAAAAATTAGTAACTTTCGAATGATGAATGAGCCTCTTTAATTTGTGATAGTTTCCTGTATATGTTTTCTCCCAAAACAATGAAAAATGTACTTTTGACCTTGTTATCTGTTTGTTTTTTGCTTGGCTGCGAAGAAGACTCGGTAGAACCTGTAGAGGAGAAAGAACCTGATTTCCAATTTGTCGGCAGTGTAGTAGATGTCAAAACAAGGGCCCCTATCCCTGGAGTGCTCGTGTTTGGAGATGTGAATTTTGGATTCATTTCCCTAAGGGATACGACAGATATGAATGGGGAATTTGTGTTAAAAGTCGATAGTTTTGAAGAGTCGCTGAAAGAGAATGGTTTGGAACAGGAGGACATAGACCGATTTATCAGGAATGAAACGTTTGATTTTAACTTTGGCCTTTTTGTTCCTGGACCCTGTTCGTGGATATCTGCAAGTGAGTCTAGGCAGCTAGGAGATTTTCGCGAGATTACTGGTATCCCAAGTACGCTGAGTGTAAACTATGTCATGCGGTCTAGTGCAAACCTGAATGTCTTCCTGTTGGATACAGCAGAAACCCGAAATCCCAGTAGCAGTTGGGCTGTAGACTTCAAATTACAGGTAGTCGGAGAACCAGACCCCTTTATATCGATTGATTTTACCAACCTAGAATTTTTCCCTGTCTTATATCAGCAGTACTGCCTTCCACTCGATGAGCAATTGGAGATTTCATACGCTGTAAGAGAGTATATTGATGGAGATTTTCCCTCCGTGTTGAATATTGTCAACTTCGTTGATACCCTGAATTTTACCCGCGATCAGATTCCGCAATACATAATCCCTTGGTAAAAGGAAACAGGTCGCATCCTATTGAGAAGGAGCAACCTGTTTGGAGATGAAAATTCATCGGCTCATAAACTTGATTAAGTAGCCAGTTTGCAGAATGCTATGCTGTGAGAAGAGAGAACAACTTAAGGGGTTAATTTTCCCTAAAATCCATCTGTTAAGTCTCTAAAGATATTTAAGGGAGTATCTTGCTTCTCATCTCTCAACGCTGGCTTCTGAGCTATTTTGAGATAGCTTTGCGGATGAGCCCTATAATGGCCATAACTACGCCTCCTCCTACGCCTCCACTGGCGATACTGCTTAGTATGCCCGTGAGATCCATGCCGCTACTTGTGGCAACACCAAGCATCCCGAGTAGTTGTCCACCCAATCCGCCGCCAAGTATTCCTGCGAGTGAGTTTCCAATGGTCCCGAGTGAGCTGTTCTTAAGTAAAGAACCCGCGAGATTCCCCCCTAGTGCGCCACTAGCCAACTGAATGATAAGTGGTAATAAATTTTCCATAGTGAAATGTGGGTTAAATGTGGTTTGATACAATGAAAATTAGGTTTGGGGTTGGATGTATTAATGGGTCACTAATAGTAATATAAAGAAAAAGTGCGACAGATTCAATGACTATCTTACATCTATAGTAGCGAGAGATAATTCAACAAACGGGTCTTGATTTCCCTACTTTTTCCAATTTACACGATAAGTATTGGATTGAAGGTGAACAATAGGCATAAAATGAGGACATAATTGCAGGATATATCACTTTCCCAAACATTTGTGTAAGTGCCCTAGCTAAATTGAAGCTAAGGGTTTTCCCAATGGGGAATATTGGTCTAATCTGGATGCTCAATCCCTCGGTCATTACCGTTCACTCCCTTTTTTCCCACGTTTGGTAACTCCTGAAGGAGCTCCTGAAACTTCCTGAGGAATATCGAGTACAACCCATCAAAAACAACAAACAATTCATATGAGATATGTCATTATTGTGCTAACGATTTTCTTTTTTCGCTACTTCTATTCAATGGGCTCATGCACAGGAGACCAAAAAACTTGAAGAGGTGGAAGAAGTATTAGGTGCGCTGATTGATCAGCCTGATGAAGGAGTTCCACGTGCGCTCTTAGAAAAGGCTGAAGCTATCGTTGTCATTCCTAAGCTCAAGAAAGGAGGCTTTGTGATCGGGGGTAAGTTTGGAAAGGGCGTTGCTATGGTGAGGAAGTCCAATGGAGATTGGAGCGATCCCGTTTTTGTAAAACTTGCAGGAGGTAGTCTGGGCTTCCAGATAGGATATAGTTCTACAGACCTATTCCTCATTTTCAAGGACGCAGGAACCCTAGAGCGATTGGCGTATGGCAAGGGACAATTTACGATTGGAGGGGATATTTCAATTGCAGCAGGTCCTGTGGGGCGCCAATCCTCTGCCAAGACGGATCTAGATTTTGACGCAGAAGTTTATTCATATTCCCGAAGTCGCGGGGTATTTGCTGGATTGAGTCTGGACGGTTCGGAACTTAAAGTAGACAAGGAAGCTAATCAGTCCTATTATGGGGA
>JBCCTX010000275.1:0-10301 GCA_039197765.1 Bacteroidota bacterium | reverse complement strand
GCAATCCTCCTGTTGTGTCTAAAACCCGGTAGATTCTATCTGCTTGAGGGATCTGAGTTCATCTTGAATGAACAAAGCGATGAGTATACAAGCAGCAATGCCTATTCCTAGCCTTCCAATATTTATGAGGGCATACACTTTTTGCCCATTTGGGGGGATTTGGAGTACGCATAGACCTCCTCCCTCCCAGACGATTACAGGGGTAATTGCCTTGGTAAGTATCAAAGTGATGTTATTTAAGGGCATTAAAAAGGTATAGGTCAAAACCGCATATTATTCCTCTCCAAGACATTCTACTGGATTGATCCGAGCGACTTTAAGGGTTTGGAAGCTTATAGTTAGCCAGGCAATGAGCAATGCTGCTAATGCCGATCCCGCAAAATACCACCATTCTATCTTGATTTTATATGCAAAGCCTTCCAACCAATGATGGGCAATCAGGTAGCTGACTGGTAAAGCAATAAAGATAGCTACAAGGACCATTTTGGTAAAATCTGTGGAAAGTAATGCAACGATACTCCATATACTGGAACCCAGGATTTTACGAATACTGATTTCTTTGAGTCGTTTTTGGGCAGTAAAGGCGGCAAGGCCAAACAAACCGAGACAGGAGATAAGAATTGCGAGTCCAGCAAAATAACGAGACAACATAGAAATCCTCTGCTCTGCTACATATTGAGCCTGATAGGTCTCGTCTAGAAAATGGTAATCGAAATCAAAGCCTGGATTGGTGTGTTCATAAACTTCTGCTAACCCAGCAAGCACTTTTTCTTCTTTTCCCGCCTCTATTTTTACCATGATTTTGTTTAGTCCATGTTGAAAAAAGGTGAAAAACAAGGGTTTTACTTCTTGGTGAAAAGATTCAAAATGAAAATCTTTAGCTATTCCAATTATTTCCTTTTCCCCCATGAAGGAATGGATGGTTTTACCAACGGGGTCTTGAAGTCCCATCGCTTCTATTGCGGCTTCATTGAAGATGACCTTTTCCCCTTCCGCACCAAATTCTTGGGAAAAAGATCTTCCTTTGATGATTTCAACTCCCATAGTCTCAATAAAGTCATGTCCTACGCCTACTATTTGAAATTGAGTTTGATGATCGGGGGGGCTTCCTTCCCATTCAATTCCGGAAGAAGACCAGTTATGTCCTACCATCCGGTGGGCTGTTGCTGCAGCATTTACGACTCCATTTACCCGCTTAGATGCTGTGAGAAAAGTCTGGGGATTTTCCGCTAATTTCCCTTCCAGGTTGAACCAAATAACATTGTCCCGATCATATCCCAGGTGCTGATATTGGATAAACTCAATTTGCTTATAAATCACCGCAACACTCACAATCAGAATAATGGAAAGCGCAAACTGAAAGACCACCAGCCCTTTTCGGACCCAGGCTCCTCCTAAAGAGGTGCGGGTATTTCCTTTCAGGACGTTTATGGGTTTGAATCTCGATAGATAGAATGCGGGATAGCTACCTGCGACTATTCCTGTACATAAGGCAATGGTGAGGGCTGATGAGATCAGCTTAACGTTCAGATCCAGGCTGAGCGCTTTGTTGGTAATTTGGTTGAACTCAGGGAGAAAAAAAAGTACAATGAATACTGCCAGAAGCAAGGAAAATACTACCATTAACATGGACTCGGTGATGTATTGGGAAATCAAGGACTTTCGATTGGCACCTATTACTTTTTTGACACCGATTTCCTTTAGCCCATGGGAGGCTTTTGCTGTCGATAGATTCATAAAGTTGATACAGGCGATCAACAAAATGAAAAAGGCGATAAAGGAGAATAGCCTTACATATTCTATCCTTCCCCCACTTTGGACACCATTTGCATAGGTGCCATGAAGGTAGATGTCTGAAAAGCGTTGTAAAAAGGGATATCGAGTGGTATTTTCAGGGAAACGCGTTTTAATGAGAGCTGCAATTTTATTGTTTACATCCTCAATTCTTGCTCCTTCTGCTAGAACTACATAAACTTCTGGCCCCGAGCTCCCCCAATCATTTACCCAAGGTTTTGTGTCTATCAAGCTTTCAAAAGGTAGGACAAAGTCAAATTGGATAGAGGAGTTAGCAGGTGCCCCTTTAAAAATACCACTCACAGTGTAGGGTTGTTCATGTTGAAACTCGACAACCTTCCCGATAATACCTTCTGTTGTCTGGAACAGATTCCTCGCCAATTCTTCAGATAACACAATTGTGTGCTTATCCGAAAGTACCTGACCTTTGTCTCCTTGTAGGAGGGTAAAAGAAAAGATGTGAAAATAGTCTTTCCCAACATATTGGCCGGCGGCTCTAACATTTTTATCTCCTACTGATAGGGTAAAATTTTCAAATCCAGGCCAGGTAGCAGGGGCTACCGCAGTAGCATATTCTACTTCGGGCAATTCAGTCCGTAAGAAGTCTGCCATTGGCCCAGAAGTTTGAAAGCTTGTTTCGATTTGTTCGTTTAAATTTCTATTCTCAAGAACCTGGTAAAGGTGGTCCCCATTGCTGTGAAATTTGTCTATAGCCAACTCATCCAATACCCAAAGATAAATCAGCAGCGCACATGCAAGGCCAGTAGAAAGACCAATTAAATTGATCAGGAATGAACTTTTGTTCCGCAAAAAATGCCGGTAGGCGAAAAGCAAATTATATCTAAACATGGTTGTAGCATTTTGGGAGACTAATCGAGAGGTTTTCTTGAAAGCAAAAGGTTGAAAAAAAAGCACGGTATGCCAGAAAAATAGCCAAGCTGCTTTTCTAGGCCCGTATTTTTTATAGTTTCTATCATACAACTCCTCCAGGTCTCCACGAATAGCGTCGTGTAGGTCTTCCCGACAGAACCATTCCAAAAATCTTTCTGCCCATTTTGGGGGGCGTGGAGTCGCGTTCTTCATTATATTTATTTCACCTTTGCCTATATATTATTTTCATTTCTTTAGAAGCCTATTACTTCGAGAAAAAGGTAATAAATGTTTAAGAAGTGATCTTTACTCTTTTCTAAGTGAATCCACCGGATTTGAGTAAGCTGCCTTGACAGTTTGCCAACTTACTGCAAAGGCTGCAATGCCAATCGTAGCAATTACAGGCAGGACAAATAGGATCGGATGTATAGACATAGAAAAAGCAAATCCATCCAGCCACCGATGTACGAGCCAGTAAGTAAAAGGAATCGCGAAAATTCCCGATAGTAAAACCAGGATGAGGTATTGCTGGACAAGGATACCCACAATATTTGAAACTGTGGCTCCCAATATTTTCCTAATACTGATCTCCTTGGTACGCTGAGCCGTCATGTAAATAGAAAGACCAAACAGCCCCATCAGTGCGATAATTATCGCTAGTCCAGAGAAAATAGCACAAATCTTTCCTAGTCGGAGGTCAGCCTCATAAGCTTCGTTGAACTGATCATCTAGAAAAAATCCCTCCATGGGCTCAGAACCGAAGTGTTGCCGCCATACTTTTTGAATATATGCCATACTGGCAGTTAACTCATGACTATCTAGCAAGAGGGAGAAAAAACTGTTTGAAGCTGGGGAATAGGTATAAATGATCGGACTGTATCCATTTCTGAGGGAATGGTGATGGTGATCCCGAACCACGCCAATCACTCGAGCCTGTGTTCCGTCGTAGTTGCCCGTGAGTGGACAATAAATCATTTTCCCTACAGCAGCTTCTGGGCTATCAAACTCCAATTGTTTAAGTGCCGTTTCGTTAATTATTACGGCTTCACTATCGGTTGACATTGCTTTAGAAAAATTTCGACCTGCAACCAAATCGAGTCCATAGGTTGGTAAAAAATTATCATCCATCGACATAATGCCATACGTCTTTGCATGGCTAGCATCTTGGTCTCCTCGTCTTATATAGCCTCCCCAACTGCTGACGGAATAACTAGGGACACTTTGAGAAGCAGTAAACTTGTTAATTTGGGGATTTTTCAAAAGGTGAACCTTAAAGGTCGTAAGATGTCTTTCGAAAGTAGAATCCATAGGAAATGCCTGAGGACCCCGGATTACATACATCTGCTCCATCTGAAAACCAAGATTTTGGCTACGCATATACTGGATCTGCAGATAAATAGCAACCGTACCGATAATAATGGCAATAGCGATGGCAAACTGAAAAACCACCAAGCCTTTTCGCACAAAAGAGAAAGCCCCTTTCTGAGTGCCTTTCCCCTTAAGTACAGATATAGGTTGGAATGAACTCATCACAAATGCAGGATAAAACCCCGAACCTAGGCTTCCTACCACCCATATGCCCAATACCATTTTCCAAAACAAAGCTTGGTCTAATATATTCTCTGCTGTAGCCTGCCCAGAGACCATGCTGAAATAGGGGGCCAAGACTTTCACCATTAAAATAGCGCACATCATAGCCAGCCCGTTAATCAAAAAGGCTTCTAGTAAAAATTGTATGATTACCTGCTTACGGGTAGCTCCAATCGTTTTTTGAATCCCAACTTCTTTCCCTCGCTCTGTAGCCCGTGCAGTGGACATATTGATGAAATTGATCCAAGCGAGGATCATAACGAACAGACCTATTGCAAGTAGTAAATGGATAATATCCGCTTGAGCATCCAGACCCGCTTCATTATTAAATCCAGAATGTAAATGAATTTGATCTAAGGGCTGGAGTCGCCAATACTCTTTGGCTTGGACGTTTTCATAGTATTGCCCCTTAACTTCCTGCAGAATGGCATCAAACTGATCATGTAAATGATCTACCTCTGCCCCAGGCGTCACTTGTACATAGGTATAAAAATCCGTCCAACCCCAGTTATCATAATATCGCGAATCATCTAGGGTGTAGTAAGAGAGAATAAAATCAAAGTCTAAATGAGAATTTTCAGGAATATCCTTTAAAATGCCTGTAATAGTCAGCAATTCCTCAGAATCTTTTTGCAATTGTTTTCCGATAGCATTGGTTTCTCCAAAATACTTACGAGCTGCAGACTCAGTAATAACTATGGAATTAGGTTCCCGGAGGGCAGTGGATTTGTCTCCATACAATAAGGGAAAGGAAAAAAGGGTTAGAAAGGAAGAATCGGCATAATACATATCACTCTCCTTGTAACTCTTTTCCTCTTCCTCTCCTCGAGGACTCATTATGGCTTCTGTAGCATGAAGCCTAACAAAGGCTTCAACTTCTGGAACCTTTTCATGTACCTGAGGGCCTGCCACAGGAAAATTGGCTGTAGACTGAAACCATTCTCGCCCATCATTGTGCCAGCCCTCGGCCCGCAGGCGGTATAGCCTATCCGCTTTTTCGTGAAATAGATCATAACTCTTTTCAAATCGCACATACTCCCCAATGAACAGTAGGGCAATCATGCCTATAGTAAGTCCTAGTAGGCTGATCAATGAGAAAGCTCTGTTGCGTCCAAAATTGCGCCATGAAATTTTGAAATAGTAGGTAAACATGGTGATAGGATTTAAGGGTTGAGAGGGTGATTTCTTCTTGAAAGCAAAGGGTTGAAAAAACAGGATAACATGCCAGATAAATAGCCAAGCGGCTTTTCTAGGTCCATGATTGTGATGGTTTCTGGTATAGAGCTCCTCTAAGTCTCCGCGAATGGCGTCGTGTAGGTCTTCTCGGCAAAACCACTCGAGAAATCTTTCTGCCCATCTGGGGGGGTGTGGAGTCATGTTATTCGTTATATTTATTTCACCTTTGCCTAAAAACAGGGATGAATAAGTGAGGGTCGTAGGGAGAGAAGGCCCCATGAAGGGAAATGCTACTCCGATCGTAAATTTTCTACTGGATCTGCTAAAGCAGCTTTTATCGACTCAATGCTAATCGTCAATAGAGCAATCAACAAGGCCGTTCCGCCAGCGAAGGCAAAAGCACCCCAGGAGATTTCAATGCGATAGGTATAATCCTCCAGCCAACGGTTCATCATATACCATCCGATGGGGACTGCCATAAGGAATCCAATGAATACAGGCCTAAGGAAATCAATCGTTACCAGGTTGAAAATGCTCTTAAGACTAGCTCCCAGTACTTTTCGGATGCTAATTTCCTTACTCCGCTGTTCTAACATGAATGCGGAAAGGGCAAATAATCCAAGACATGCAACAAGGATAGCAAGTATGGCGAATGCAGTAAAGATTTTACTTGTCCTACCTACATCATCATACATCCGTGCATAACTCTCATCCAGAAAGGTGTATCGTATAGGTTGATTGGGTTTAAATTGATCCCAGATATTTCTTATCCCAGTAAGAGTAGCTTCCATATCTTGGGTATTTACTTTAACACTAGTAATTGTTCCCAATTCACTACGCCGTAAAGCCAGTGGCCTAATGGGATCTTTCATTACATCAAAATGGAAATCTTCTATTACTCCTACAATTGTCCATATTTGTCCCCAGAAAGTTATCCGTTCGCCTACCGGATTTTCAAGCACTAGCTCTTTTACCAACTTTTGGTTGACAAGGATTGAAGCGGAATCTGAATTCATATTAAGAGAAAATATCCTACCTTCTACCAGTTTCATACCCATAGCATCTAAATAGTCTGGATCTGCGGACCATATCTGCCCACTCACCCCCTCATCAACTTTGCTACGACCTTCTTTCCAAAAAGTATCGCCATTTCGATAGGTACCTTGCACTGGGAAAAAATCACTCACTGTGGCATACTCCACCTCTGATAAGCGTAGTAACTCATTTTTGAATTCTGGTAATTGCTCCTTCAAGGTGTTAGTACCATGAATCATTAGCACCTGCTCTTTGTCAAAGCCCAATTCTTTATTCAGAATAAACTGCATTTGTTGATGTACAATAAAAGCACCTACAATCAATACAATTGAGGTCATAAACTGGAAAATGACTAATCCACTTCGAAAAAAAGGACTTTGGCTTCCTTTGCTTACATTGCCACTCAACACTGAGATTGGTCTAAAACCTGAAAGATAGATAGACGGATATACTCCAGCAATCAACCCGATTACGAGCGCTAATAAAGCCAATACAGGTACGAACCACCACTCTGAAAGCGGAAAAACTATTTCCTTACCCGCAATCAAATTAAACTGAGGGATGGAGATCCAAGCTAGAAAAGCTCCCAAAAGAACTGAAATTGCACAAACAAAGATTGACTCGCTTAAGAATTGCTGGATCAAATTACTCCTTCGAGAACCAATTGCTTTCCTTAGCCCTATTTCCTTAGCGCGTTTAGCCGATTTCGCCGTAGAAAGATTGATAAAATTGATACAGGCCAAGAGTAGAATAAAGATTCCAATAGCTGAGAATAACTTGACAATACGTATGTCGCTAACGGCTAAGAAGTCAGAAACATCATGAGATTTTAGGTGTATATCTCCAACAGGTTGCAGTTCAATTGAGCCATACTTTCGGATACTATCAGCTCGTTGGTCGCCCTCTTGTAAAAAAGTTTTGACGACATAGTTCTCATGGATATAAGAAAGTTTTTTTTCTAATTCTTTAGAATCTGTACCCGGCCTGACCCGGATATAGGGACTATACACCCATCCCCCATTCCAACCAGTTTGTTCGCCTTCCCAGAATTCCTTTCCGCTAAGGGTAATAAAAAAGTCAAAACTTGACAGATGTGAATTTTTTAAATTCTCCATTACCCCACCAATAACATAAGGACTCGACTCCCCATCATTCAGGATAATGGTTTTTCCTACAGGGTTTTGGTTGGGAAAATATTTATTAGCTTTTCGTTTTGAAATCAAAATGGAATTAGGTTCAGATAAGGCATTATCCCTACTTCCATAAACCATTGGTATCTCCAAAATTTCAATCAGTTCTTGATCTGCATAGACAAAACCCTCTTCAAATATATTATTAGCCTCATCTGTAGGTCTAAATAGATTGCTGCCTGAATCATAAAATTGAAAAGATATTAATCGACCTGCTTTTTCAATATCTGGGAAATGGTCTTTTAGTGCATAAGTGATAGGGGCTGGAAAAGTAGTCCCCCGGGACCAATCACTAGTGGGGTCACTGTTGGCGTACAGTATGCGAAATAGCCTATCACCATTTTCATAGTGTTGATCAACCCTTAATTCGTCTCTTACAAATAGGGAAATGAGGACAAAAAGGGCGATACCTATTGAGAAGCCTCCAATCTTAATTATAGCATACATCTTTTGCCTTACGAGGTTTCTCCAGGATACTTTTAAGTAGTGTTTAAACATAGGGATGGGGCTTGATGGGGTGAATCTGTTTTTCTTCTTAAAAGCAAAGGGTTGAAAAAACAGGATGACATGCCAGATAAATAGCCGAGAAGCTTTCCTCTTGCCATATTTCTGATAATTTCTGGCAAAGAGCTCTTCTAAGTCTCCGCGAATGGCATTATAGAGGTCATCCCGGCAGAACCATTCGAGAAACCTCTCTGCCCATTTAGGGGGTTGGGGGGTGCTCATACGCCTCCTCCCTCCCAAACGATTTTAGGAATGCGTCCCCACATGGTATTTCTTGTTTCTCGGGTCTGCTGTAATACCTTGATTCCTGATTGCGTGAGTTGGTAGAGTCTTTTTTGCCTACCGCCCCTCGAATCGGTAGCTCCTCCCATGTGAGAACTTAGATACCCTTTATCTTCCAACCGTACGAGCGCTTTGTGTACGGAACTAATCGTGCTTTTTCTTCCTGTTTGTTTGGCAAGCTCATCTGTAATGGCCAAGCCGTAGGCATCATCAAATAGAATTCCTACTGTGAGTAAAACCAGTTCTTCAAACTCGCCTAAATTAGTGCCCTTCATAGTATTTGTTTCACCTTTGTCTAGTTACATACTCTAAAATAGAAGATAAAGTTTCAGGGGTAGGGGAGAAATATCTCAATTACCCTGAATTTTTCTTCTATTCTGACTTGGGAAGCCAAGCGGATTCACTGTCCTGGCTCGAAACGTATACTGGAATACGGAAAGCAAGCTTAAAAAGAGGAATGCTACTCTGATCGCAAATTCTCTGCAGGATCTGCCAATGCAGCCTTAAGCGACTCAGCGCTAATGGTTAACAGGGCAATCAATAAGGCTGTTCCACCAGCAATCGCAAATGTAGCCCAAGAAATTTCAATTCGGTATGTGTAATCCTCTAGCCAACGGTTCATCATATACCATCCAATGGGGACAGCCATGACAAATGCGATGAGTACCGGTTTGAGGAAGTTGATGGTTATCAGATTGAGTATACTCCTCAGACTAGCTCCTAATACCTTCCGGATACTGATTTCTTTCCTTCTTTGCTCTAACATGAAGGTAGAAAGCGCAAATAACCCTAAACAAGCAACAATGACAGCCAGAATAGCAAAAACCAAAATCACATTGCTGGTCCGCTGGACGTCACTATACATTAAGGCATATTTTTTATCCAAAAATGTGTATCGTATGGGCTGATTGGGCATAAACTCTCCCCAAATATCCGATATGGATGCAATCGTACTTATCATATCTGGCGTCTCTATTTTGGCAGAGATAATAGAACCAAAATCTCCTCTGGCAAAACATAGGCTTTCAATATCCCCTTTCATGGACTCAAAATGGAAATCTTCTACTACTCCTATTACCGTCCAAGTTTGCCAGTTCATGATGCGTTCACCTACGGGTGATTCTAGTCCCAACTTTTTCGCCATAGTTTGATTGATGATAATAGCCGCAGAATCAGAAGCTAAGTCCTCGATAAACCCTCTCCCTTCAATTAATTTCATTCCCAAAGTTTGCATATAGTCTGGGTCTACGCGCCAGATTTGAGCACCCACTCCCTCATCCAGTTTACTCCTACCATCCTTCCAGAAAGAATTTCCATTTCGATGCGTGCCCTCGACAGGGAGTGCCTCGCTAATCGTGGCGTGTTTCACCTGTGATAATCTTAGTAACTCTTCTTTAAATCCCTTTTGCTTTTCTCCTAGGGTATTGGCCCCCTGAATCATGAGAACCCGTTCTTTATCAAAGCCTATTTCTTTGTTTAGGATATAGGCCATTTGCTGATAGGTTACAAACGTACAGATAATCAAAACAATAGAAGTGGCAAACTGAAAGGTGACCATTGTACTCCGGATAATCGAGCTTTTGCTTCCCCTGCTAAGACTTCCTTTTAGAACACTTATGGGTTTAAAAGCTGATAAATAAAGAGCTGGATAAACTCCTGCGAGGAATCCGGTGAGAAGAATTCCTGAAACCACTATGGGAATTAACCACCACTCCATCCACGGAAGTACCAACGATTTATCAGCTAGGGAATTGAAAGAGGGTAAGAATACCCAAGCTAGAAATAGCCCCAAAACAAAAGAAATTGCACTGTATACAATAGATTCAACTAAAAACTGCCGTACAAGATCCCCACGAAAAG
>JBCCTX010000274.1:0-10408 GCA_039197765.1 Bacteroidota bacterium | reverse complement strand
TATATCGACCAAACGGTTTTGGATCAGTTTACCTTCTTGTATGAACCTTACGAGGCTGCAGATTTTAATGCGGGAGGAATTGTGAATGGCCAGGGACTTTCCGCAGATGATGCTTTGTTATACGAAATTCTCGAGGAACGCTATGTAACCTTCATAGGCACCTCGCTAGGTTGGAACGACCTTCGTAGAACACAAAATGATGCTATCGGTATCGATGTGAACTTGGTACTAAACCGTGGATCGCAATTTCCACAGCGCATCATTTATGGACAGGATGAGTTGAACTCCAATAGCAACGCTCCAGCACCTGTACCAGGTGTATTTGATATAATGGAGATCTACCGCTAATTTCGCATAGTACATACAGTTTTACACAAGCCATCCCAAATTTTTGGGATGGCTCATTTTTTAATTTTGCCAAGGGAAAACGGGAGACCTAGCAAGGAACTAAGCGGTCCTGTACGCTTCTACTTGCCTTCCGAATAAAAGGGGTTCTTTTGGGAGGGAATAGGAGCCTGAGTTGAACGTTGCCAATTGTGTAGTTCTTCTAACAGCTCTTTTGCTTCTCCAGGATATTCCTCAGCAAGATTATCTATTTCTCCAATATCTAGTCTAAGGTTATACAATTCTACCTCTCCCTTTTCAAAGAACTGAAGGAGTTTCCAATTTCCTTTTCTAATGACGGATACGGGACTGGTTCGAAACCAGGGTTTATCGTGCGAATCTTCAAATGCTCGATCCTTATTATACATTTGTAGGTAAGCAGGGAAATGCCAGAAAAGTGCCCGTTCGGGTAAGGTAGTCCCACTAAGTGCGGAAAGAAAACTTTGCCCATCTAGTTGGTAAGTATCGGAGTCTTCCGCTAGGATTTGTATAAGGGTAGGGAAGATATCGCTTCCTATCACAGGAGAACTATTCAGCGTGCCAGGCTGAGATACCATGGGCCCTCGAAGCAGGAATGGAACGCGAATCCCCCCTTCATAGAACATTCCTTTAGAGCCGCGAAGGGGTCTGGAAAGAGTTTGTCCCCCATGTGCACCGTTGTCAGAGGTGAATATTACTAGGGTGTTTTCAGCCAACCCGAGTTCATCCAACAGTGTGAGTAAATGACCCACTGCCTGATCCATGGCTTCTATCATAGCGGCATACGCTGGTTTATTGTGGAATAAAGTGGGTTCCTTACTTCCAAACTTATCTATCAAGTCCTCTCGCGCTTGGATAGGGGTATGAACAGAATAGAAAGGGAAGTACGCAAAGAAAGGCTTGTGATGGTTTTCTCTGATCCAGTTTCCCAATTCTCTGGATAAACGTTCGGGTAAATGTTCTCCTGGTACTCCATCCTCCAAGTTGGGGTTTTGGTAGGGAGAGAAATACGACTTGGGATGCCCCTGTTGATTTCCGCCAAAGTTTACATCAAAGCCGTAGGGTAGGGGATTAGGAGAAAGGTGCCATTTCCCTGCAATAGCAGTCCTATAGCCTTTAGTCTTCAAAAAAGTAGGAAGGGTAAGAAGGTTAGGATCAAGTACCGTTTTATTGGGAGTAGGGATGAGCTTTCGTTTAGTTACTTCTCCTCGGTCGGGATTACCCACTGTATATACTCCATGGCTGGGAGGGTAGAGTCCCGTCATGAGACAGGCCCTTGATGGTGCACAATTGGCGGCGTTTGCATAGGCCTGGGTAAATCGAATCCCTTCTTTTCCAATCCGATCAATATTAGGGGTCTCATAATAGGAAGAACCTTGGATACCAAGGTCCATCCATCCCAGATCATCGGCATAAAACAAAAGAATGTTGGGGGCTTTATCTTGGGCACAGGCTGGAGTACATAGTAGAAATCCCGCTAGACAAAGGAAAAATAAGAGGAAATTTTTAAGGGAATCCATGTTTGGGTTGATTGTAAAAGGTTAATAGCCCACCGCTTAGACCATTTCTCTATGAGAAAGGAAGTCCCCTCATTCTGTATACACAGCGTCTTATCTAGCCGTAATAACTACTACTCCACCACTTCCTCTGACTCCATAAATACTTGCATCTGCATCTTTCAGAACTCGTACAGATTTAATTTCCATGCCCCGCACCAGGTTGGCGGCTCTGCTGTAGTTGTTGCCTACATCGTTCCCATTGATAATGAACAGAGGCTGTGTATTCTGCGTGAAAGAATTTACCCCCCTGATCGATACAGTGGCATTGTTACCAGAACCCCTTAGAATTACCCCAGGCGTTCTCCGCAGGTAGGTTTCCAACGCAAATTCAGGGTTGAGCTCTTTTTTATCAATTCTCATCTCTTTGGCTCCTAAGTCGGATTCCCTAGCAGTTTGCGAACTTGCTTCCTGGATCTTTGGAGAGCAGGCTACAAAAATTAGTACAAGGGCAGAGCAGAGTAATGGGAGTGTATTCTTCATATTGTATTCATTTTTAATCAGGTTCAAAAGCAAATGGTACCGTATAAATCTTTTGGATTAATTTACTGCATTTTAAACTTAATATTACTAAGGTAATTTGGAATTCTTTTGAAATACCACAAAATTGAGTGTAAAATTTCTTGTCAAAAAAGGCTTTTCCTATTGCCAAAGGTTACGAATTGAAAAAACTACGTATTTGCACAAAATAAGTATTCATATTCCTTATAAAGTACATTGCAGCGAACTTAACTTTTTTGTATGTTTGATAGTGCCGAAATCGATTAAGGACTCAATTTACCTATGAACTATACTACCTACTGCGATCCATTCCTTCCTTACTTTATCCTAAGTATTACGGAAAACTGAAAATCCCAATCCTTATATTATGTTATGAGGGAATACCGCATGTCGGATACCAATAATAGAAGTCTCTCCTAGAGAACAACTTACGCTAATCATTTAGGAATTCAACATATTTTAACTAATCATTTAAACACTATTATGCGAAAGAGCCTACTACTTATGGTCCTGCTTGTTGGCTGTGCCGTCCAATTATGGGCCCAGCGACAAGTTTCAGGGACTGTTACGGATGGCGACAGCAATCCCTTAGGCGGGGTTAGTGTCATTATCCAAGGTACTACAACAGGTGCCTTCACAGATGCAAATGGGAATTTTTCCCTAGACGTACCCACAGGTGCCTCACTTACCTTCTCTTATTTAGGATACGCGTCTCGGACGATAGCGGTTGGTGACCAAGCCTCTTTGAGCGTTTCCATGGAAGCAGAAAACCTAACCCTGGATGAGGTGGTAGTAACTGCTTTTGGGGTAGAGCGTAACAAGCGAGCCCTTCAGTACTCCATCCAAGAGGTCGAAGGGGAGAGCTTTACCGAAGCTAGAGAGCTTAATATCGCCAATGCGCTTGCAGGAAAAGTAGCTGGGGTAAATGTAAGTAACCTCAGTACGGGGCCTGCTGGATCTAGCCGCGTGATTATCCGTGGTAATGTATCCCTTACAGGAAACAATCAACCTTTGTACATCATCGATGGTATCCCCATTGATAATTCCTCCTTTGGCCAGGCAGGTCTCTGGGGAGGAACAGACGAAGGAGATGGGATGTCCAGTATTAACCCGGATGATATCGAAACTATTTCGGTCCTTAAAGGAGCGAATGCGGCTGCTCTTTACGGATCTCGTGCTTCCAACGGGGTAATCTTGATTACGACTAAGAGCGGAAAATCTGGTAAAGGAATTGGCGTGGAGTTTAATTCTAATTTCGTGTGGGAAGATGTTATTAACCATTTCGACTTCCAGGATCAGTATGGGCAGGGGAGAAACGGTGAGAAGCCTATTGATGCAGATGATGCCTGGAACTTAGGGAATGGAAGTAACTGGGGAGGTAGACTAGATGGTAGTTTGGTCCCTCAATTTGATGGGGTAAGTCGTCCCTATACCTATCAGGCAGATGAAAATGTAAATCGCTTCTTCAGCACTGGAACCACCTGGACCAATACCCTGGGACTTTCAGGGGGAAGTGAAGATCACAGAGTTCGTTTGAACTTATCTAATTTAGATAACGAAAGTGTGATGCCTAATTCAGGATTTACCCGAAGAAATATTAGTTTATCTTACAATGGAAAATTTGCAGATAAATTGACGGTAACTTCCAGAATTTTGTATTCCAATGAAGAAGCAAAGAATCGTCCTAGAATCGCAGATTCACCAGGTAATTCCGTAAATGCCTTGTTCTCCCTTCCTCATAACTACAACGTGGATGATTTGAGAGGAGATCCAGGAAAATTGGGAGCGATTCCTGAAGGGGTTTCGACTATCGACGGTAAAATGGCTGGAGAAGAGTTGCAAATTTCCAATAACCTATGGAACGCCAATCCTTGGTGGGCAGCCCACCAGTTTGATCAGGATGATGACAGAGACCGGATCATTACCTCTAACGTAATACGCTACGACTTCACCGACTTCTTGTACATTCAAGGACGTGCTGGAATGGACTGGTTTACAAGGAGAGAAAGAAGATTAACTCCTTTCGGAACAGGATACCAGCGCCGTGGAAGTTTGGCTGAAAGGGAAAGAAGGGTACGTGAAATCAACTTGGAAGCCATTTTGGGATTCAATGATACTTATGGCGACATTTCTGTTGATGCCTTTGTTGGAGGAAACGAAATGCGTAGATCTAGTGAGACCCTTGCCCTGTCAGGAAATAATTTCAACATTCCCTTTTTCCACCAAGTATCCAACTTGGCTAATCAGTCTCTCGGGTATGGACTTGCTGAAGAAGGGATTAACTCTATTTTCGGATCGGTTTCTGTTGGCTATAAGAACTACTTATACCTTACAGCTACAGCGCGTAATGACTGGTTCTCTACCCTGGATCCTGAAAACAATAGCATCTTGTATCCTTCGGTTGGAGGTAGCTTCGTATTCAGCGAATTATTGGGCTTGAATACTGGAGGCTTGACCTATGGTAAATTGAGGGCTTCTTGGGCACAAGTAGGTGGAGACACAGATCCCTATCGACTCTTGCTCACTTATGGCTTAGGACAGGGACACCTCGGTCAGCCCAATGCAAGTATCCAACAGGCTAATATCCCGAACCCCCTACTTACTCCGCTTACGTCTACGGAATTTGAAGTAGGTTTAGAAATGCGCTTTCTCAACAACCGTATCGGAGTGGACCTGACCTACTATAATCAGGAAACTACTGATGATATTTTGGACGCAACCGTTTCGGGAACCTCTGGTTTCAGTGGAACCACCATTAACGTGGGATCTATGCAAAACCAAGGTTTGGAATTGTTAATCAATGCTCGCCCCATCCAAACGGATGACTTTACGTGGGACATCACATTAAATGGATCTATTAATGACAATGAAGTTACCGCTTTAGCTGAAGGGTTAGACGAAATTCGCAACTCAGGAAACCTGGGGCAGCCACGTACGCGTTGGGCCTTTATTTTTAATGTAGTAGGGGAACCTTTTGGAACCATCAAGGGCTTTACACAGGAAATGATCAATGGTCAGCCTGTATTTAACCCCGATAACGGTCAGCCTGTTCAATCTTCCGAACTTTCTACTCTTGGAAATGGTGTACATAGGTACAATGGAGGTATTACCAATGCCTTTAACTGGAAAGGGGTCTATGCAGACTTCCTGATTGACTTCAAAGCAGGTGGTGAGATCTATTCTGGTACAAATGTTCGCCTGGTATCCTCTGGCTTCCACAAAATGACAGTTGAGGGACTCACAGATATGGGGATAGTTGCTGAAAATCGAGAAAATGTTACCGTTACCGGAGTTGATCCAAATGGAGAAGCCTTTACTAAGACACTGGAACCAGATGAGATTCAAGGTTTCTGGGGAGCTTATTCAGGTTTATCTGATCGTTTCATCTATGATGCTTCCTTCATCAAACTGCGTCAAGTAAGTTTGGGATACAGTATTCCGAGATCAATCCTGGAAAATACTCCTTTTAATACGGTTCGCCTATCCTTTGTCGCGCGGAACCTAGCCTTGTTGTTGACCAACCTGGAGAATGTAGACCCTGAATCGGTTTACAACAACTCCAATGCACAGGGACTGGATTATTTCTCCTTCCCCCAGACACGTACCTATGGATTTAACTTAAAGGTTGACTTTTAATTGAGACTATTATCATGAAAATTTTGAATAAATTATTCCTTTCAGTATGCACCTGTCTGGTGTTGCTGAGCTGTAATTCAGACGAATTGACAGATTTGAACCTCAATCCGACCGCAGCACTCGAAGTGGATTGGAGGTTCATGCTGACCACGGGCCAAGTGCAAGCGGCAGAAAACCGCTACATCAATGGACGTGTACATTTGAATCTGGCTGCAGGACTTATCCAGCATATGGCCAACTTAGAAGTAGGAGGTGAAAGAGGTTCTGGAGATAAGTATTTCTACCACCTCGATAGCCACAATGCCTATATGAATAGAGTATATCCGACTGCATTGAAAACCCTTGCAGAAGTCATTCGCCAAACGGGTCCAGACGGAGCCAGTCCCAGTGCGGTGAATCTGCATCATGTAGCTCAGGTGATGTATATCTTGCCTATGCATATCATGACCGATCTCTATGGGAATGTTCCCTATTCTGAGGCGAACCGAGGTACAGACCTTATCTTCTTCCCTCAGTACGATGAGCAGCAGTCTATTTATATAGATATGTTGAACAAGCTACAAACGGCTGCCAACACCATTGGTACTGGGACAGATGATTTGGGGAATGCCGATGTAATTTTCGGTGGCGACCTCACGAAGTGGAAAAAGTTGACCAATTCCATGATGTTGCGTCTTGCTATGCGTATTTCCAACGTTGATCCCGGTACGGCTCAGCAGTTTGTCCAGAGCGCCATATCAGGCGGAGTAATGACCAGCAATGATGACATGGCCTGGATCCAAATGGCTGCTGGACCTAGCCAGTGGTTTAATCAGAATGGTATCTCCCGTGCCTTGATTCCTGACGATTGGGGAGCTCAGAATATGTTGAGTAAAACCCTCGTAGACTGGCTACAGGCTACCAGCGATCCTCGTTTGAGAATCTTTGCTGTTCGTGGTGTATGGGGAGGCCCTTTCCTTACAGATCCTGCAGATCAAGTGGGTTTACCTCATGGCTTTGACGTAACTACTATTCGCGAAGAATTGGGAACAACTGAGCCCGTAGACAGAGAACTGACCTTCTCTCGCCTCAATCCTATGTTGTTAGATGTGGACGATCCCTTCATCTTCATGACCTATGCCGAAGTAGAATTCTTACTTGCTGAGGCTGCCTTAAAAGGTTGGAATGGTGGAGATGCAACTGCACACTATGAAGCAGGGGTAAGGGCTTCTATGCAGCAATGGCCTATTTTCGATGCATCTTTCGTTGTAGAGGATGCTGAGGTAGATGCCTACCTTGCAGCAAATCCATTTGATGGAACAGAACAAATGATCGGTGAGCAGCACTGGGCGGCAAACTTTATGCAGTGGTACGAAGCCTACTCCAACTGGAGAAGAACAGGGTTCCCGGTACTCACCCCTGTCAACTACCCTGGTAATGAGTCTGGTGGACAAATCTTCCGTAGGATTAGATACGACACAGATGAACTCGCTACCAATCCCAACATCCAGTCTCAAGGAACCATGCCTGATGATGTGATGACCAGGATTTGGTGGGACGTGAATTAAAAGCCATAAGATAGAATCGAGAGGAAATAGGAGTGAACCCTTTTTCTCCTGAGTATTTTCTCGAACCTATCAAGCATACAAAAGTTTTAATAGCGGTGCTGAATATTCAGCACCGCTGTTTTTATCCCTACATATTCCTGTTTTGCCTTTTACAATTCTTGCTTAATTTCAGGAAACCATGTGAGTTTGAATAGAAGATGAAATTTTTGTACATATTCCTTTTATGGCTGGTGGCCGGTGCCTGTACCCCTAGCAAACAAACGGAGCTGGCTTGGGAGAAAAGTCTGTATCAAATCGGTTCTCAGTCTTCGCCCAAAGTAGCTGATTTAAATGAGGATGGAGTTGGAGACATTGTGATGGGAGCTGGACTGGAAGAGATAGCCTTGACAGATCACGGGGTAATCGCTTTAGACGGAAAAACAGGAGAGCTCCTTTGGAAGCACCCCTCAAATGCTCAAATGGTAGGCTCAGCTAGTTTTCTAGACATTACAGCAGACAGTGTTCCTGATGTATTTATTGGCGGCCGAAACGCCAACCTCAAAGCGATTAATGGAAGCTCAGGTGAGTTGATCTGGGAATATACTTTCACCTACGAAAATGACCCTATCCTACAATTCGCCAAATATAATTTTTACAACAGCCAATGGGTTCCCGATCAAAATGAGGATGGCATCCCTGAATTACTCACGGTAAATGGAGGTAACTGGCTCGTCGCACCCGATTCTATGCAGGGAAGGGAACCGGGTGTCCTCATGCTTTTTGATCCCACGAATGGAAATATCCTTGCTGCCGATACCATGCCAGATGGTAAGGAATCCTATATGTCTCCGCTCAGTTTTTCCCAAATAGATCAATCAGAACCCTTAATCGTATTCGGTTCAGGGGGAGAGACACAAGGTGGTGCCTTGTACGTATGTCCATTATCTTATTTAGGGGAACAAAAACTCGCATCCGCACAAAAGATTTTTGAAGAGATAGGACATGGATTTATAGCCCCTCCCTCAATTGCAGACATAAATGGAGATAATTTTCTAGATATTCTGGCGGTCTCCCACGCGGGGAAGGTGAAAGTCATAGATGGGAAGAACTATGAAACGATCTGGGAGAAAAACTTTCCGGGCTATGAATCAAGTAATCAAATGGCTCTAGGCTATGTAAATAGCGACCAAACCCCTGATGTAATGGTTTGGCTGAGTAAGGGAAAATGGCCACTCTATAGCCACTCATTAGGTTTAGTTCTAGATGGGGAAAAAGGGGAAACGCTTTATGCGGACTCCTCTGCATGCTTTACCCTAGCCTCTCCAGTTGTCTATGACTTGAATGGGGATGGTTGGGATGAAGCGATTCTCAGTCGTAATGAGTATGATTGTCAGTTGAACATAAAGGCTGAAGATAGCCTGACTATAGAAATTTCTAACGACCTCGTAGCAGTAGACTTTACGGAAAATCGAATACAGTCCATAGACATGGGAAAGCGGTTTAAAAACTTTTTCTCTTCCCCCTGGATCGGCGATATTGATGAGGATAATTACCTTGATATAGTATATGTACACTATTTTCATGGTACAGCTATGCAAAAATTCATGGGAATGCGTATTCGAAGAATTTCTAGCTCTATCCGCATGAAAGAGGAACCTATGTGGGGAGCTTATATGGGGACCAGGGGTGATGGGAGATTCATGGAAAATGAAGACTAAATGAGGTATATATATACCCGATGACACAATGAAAATAAAACACAGAGAAACAGAGACACAGAGGGTTTCATATAATGAAACAGGTATATTTTCATACAAAAAATGTGTCCCGGCTATTTTTATGTCTTGCTTAGCAATATTTCTGGGATCTTGTAGCCCATCGACTGCGGAAAAGGAAAGTACTGCTAACAAGAGTTATTCGGATACCTATTTTCGTTTAATGGATTCCACCGAAACGGGAATTGGGTTTGCCAACACCGTTGTGGATGGAAAGGATTTCAATATTCTCACCTATCGCAATTATTACAACGGGGGAGGGATAGCTATTGGAGATGTAAACAATGATTCCCTGCCAGATTTGTACTTTTCTTCGAATCAACATAGTAATCGCTTGTACCTCAATAGAGGTAATTTCCAATTTGACGAGGTTACCACAAAAGCTGGGGTAGGAGGAACCAAACCCTGGAGTACAGGAGTAGCGATGGTAGATATCAATGCCGATGGGTGGTTGGATATATATGTCTGTAATTCCGGAGATACAAAGGGAGATGAAAAAGAGAATGAATTGTTTATCAATAACCAGGACGGAACCTTCTCCGAACAGGCGGAAGCTTATGGATTAAATGATCTAGGTTATTCTACTCAGGCCGTTTTTTTTGACTATGATCAGGATGGAGACTTGGACTGTTATTTACTGAACAACAGCTTTAAAGAGCCGGGAAAGATTGAATTATTCACCAGTATGAGGGACCGATTGGATGAATTAGGGGGAGATAAATTGTATCGCAACGATGGGGATACATTCATCAATGTTACCCAGGCGGCAGGACTGTATGGAAGCGAGATAGGCTTTGGGTTGGGAGCAGCCATTGGAGATGTAAATGGGGATAACCTACCCGATCTCTATGTGAGCAATGACTTTTGGGAGCGCGACTACCTTTACATCAATCAAGGAGATGCGACTTTCTCTGAGGAACTCATCCAACGAATGAATTTAACTTCTCTGGCAAGTATGGGAGGAGACATCGCGGACATCAACAACGATGGCTACCCGGAGGTATTTTCTACCGATATGTTGCCCGCTGATAATTTCCGGCTGGCCACCATG
>JBCCTX010000273.1:0-10448 GCA_039197765.1 Bacteroidota bacterium | reverse complement strand
TTTCTGGGCCATCTGCAAGAGTTCAGATTTCACTCTTTGAACAAAACGATCTGGGTCAATGGGTATCCCAGATACAATTTCATATTCCTGGACCTGGTTATCATATTGCTCCTAGCCGATTAACTGCTTGCGATAGTCGTCAAATACATCACTTCCTTTGATATAGGTATCCCCGGACTGAAACTGACGCTTTAACTCCGAAAAAACACAAAGCTCAAAATACTATCTATGAACCTGATATATTATTGCAGCTTTGGTAGCCTTTCCTGTTACCAGTTTTCTCCATTTATCAGGAATCCAATCCAAAGTTAAATTATGCACAAGCTCTTCTTCGTGATCTTCTTCTATGATAAGAGAGAGCAAAGGTTTTCGACTGCTTCGATGTGAGATGACAAACACAATTGCTTGTTGAAGGTTTTGATCTTGAGAAGAACTTTCTAGGCATAGTACATCGATACATGTAAAAAGAGCAGAACGTTTTGACTGATAGACTCCAGGTAAACACAACAAGTGATTACCTTCTACATAGGCTAGGTACTCATCACACTGGTCGAGGGTCAGTTGAGGTTTAGGGGGCATTACTGTTTCTATTGCCTCAAAGCGTTCCATCTTACTACCTGGACTTTGGAAGGCACGGGTAATTCTTTATAGGTGGGGCAATAACTGTCCCACTCTTTCCTGGTCGGTTTCATAATAGGTTTTCAGGTTGGTCTTTGCCTTGTTGTGCAGATTATTTACCTGCCGAATGAACATATGGGCGACACTATCATAGGCAATTCCCATTTGCTTTCCTAACAAGATGACAGCTGCTTTATCTGCCCGTGTTTCGACTCATGGTCAACAGACACTACCTATCCAAGTAAGCGCTATGAAAGAGTATGTCCGGAAGCTGGGTTGGGAAGTAGAGATGTGTATTGAAGACACAGTATCTGGTGTGAAGGACCAGGAAAAACGCGAGCAAATTATCCTAGCTGCCAAGCGTAGAGAAATAGATATAATTGTGGTTTGGAAATTGGATCGATGGGGAAGATCTCTTGTAGATCTTATGAGTAGCCTGGAGGAATTGACAACTCTGCAGGTGGGTTTTGCTTCTATGAGAGAAGCCATTGAATTGACCACCCCTGCTGGCAAAGCATTGGCTGGGATGCTGGCTGTATTTGCTCAATTTGGAAGAGAAATGATTCTAGAACGGGTCAAAGCTGGAATTGCTCATGCCAGGGCTCATGGCAAACCACATGGTAGACCAAAAACAGCAGCACTGAAAGAAGAACAGATTAAGGAGTTATTTTCTCAAGGGTATAGTAAGGCCAAAATTGCTAGAGAATTGGGAATTGGTAGAACCTCTGTGCGACGGCTACTTAATCCAAGGGATATTTAAACTACCAAAATCTACTTTGAAGTCTGTGTAAAGACTGCTAAAAAGGGCTACACGAATCAGTTTTAGGTAGTCGTATGTTGATACGGCGTTCTCAGGTGTTAAAAAAAGCCAATCTGTGTGTAAGAAGGATTTTATGTCTAACTTCTAGATGTTTAAACTTTAGCAGCTATTACTATGTGATGTGTAACATAAAAAACTCATTATGAAAAGGTTTAAAATCACAAAGACTCTACTTTTCTTAGGAATTGCAATCTCCCTAAATAGCTTTAATTTCCCAAGTGAAAACCTAGAGTATCCTTCTTTGATAACTCGAAATACAAAAACAAATAGTTTAGGGGAACAAGTAGTTCAAACCGAAATCTTAATTGATAAAGCCGCTACACGAGAAGACTTAATTCATACTTGTCAGTTTTTGGCCAAAGAAAATGTTGCCTTGACTTTTGAATCATTGAATATTCGTAAGTCATTTTTAGGGTTATTCGGAAAATCAAGAATCATTAATGCAAAAGGTAAAATAAAACTACCAAATGATTCTATGGAAGAATTTGAAGTTGGAGGAACTTTTGGATTCAGATTCATCAAGATCACATTCTCCGAGAATACCAATACAAGAGACTATTATATCAACATGGTAGAAGTAATTGACTAATTTGCCTGCGTGGCGGAGTTAGTTCGTTCCGTGGCCAGACCTCTATATCCTTCCTCGGCAAGGCATATGTATATATACTACGCTTGCAATCATGCATGTATCAAATAGCCAAGGAAGAGGAAACCATAATCCTGGGCATGATGCATGGGGAATCTCGCTTGGAATGGGGAAATACCTAAGGCATTAAAGAGCCACCGCTCTGCCTTTCTTAAACATCCTTTTCGAAATACAAATAGAAATACACCGCAAAGCCAAAGTCCGTTGCGTCTGTAGATACCAGGCGATAGCCCTTTTTAGCGTATTCGTCTAATTTAGCCTGTATATCCTTACTTGAGTCTTTGACAATGTGTTCTTTATCAAGGGTAACTTTAGAGTAATAAATCAAGGATTCTAATTTGTATTCTTTCATCGGAAAAGGGAATAAGTATGAGATAGAAAGTAATTATAGGTAGTAAGTAATAAGTGCAACAGATCAATTCGCAAACAAAGGGTCATCCATCATAATTCCAAACAATTTTCTTCTGACGTTTGTAATTTTAGCTAAGTCATTCATTTTCCGCGGCCTTTGTATCTCCTTTTACTATCAAATCATTAGGTAAGGCATTGACCTTCTCCCTCACCTTCGCTAGTTTCTTTCCCACGAGATAAGGCATTAGGTATATACTCCCCAAGCCCAAAAGATTGAGGGGCACATAAAACCATAGGGACCACCTTACCCATTCGTATTCCCAAAAAACGATAAAGAGAATAAAGGCCAGAATGGTTCGAATCACATACTTCTGCAATTTATTGCGCTTATAGGAGGCGGACAGGTACGGACTTGCTTCTATTTCCTCCAGTTCTTCTTTTAAGGAAGTAGGTAAATCAGAGTTTTCCATATCGATCGGGGAATAAGGGAAGATAGAGAAAACTTTGGAAAGTATGGAAGAGAGCGTAAAAACTTTTGCATTTCTGTATTTGTAAAAGATTTTCTACATTTGTAGAAAATAATACACAAATATAGAATGAACTTATCCAAATCAGAAGAAGAATTGATGCGACATATTTGGCAGATGAAGGAGGCCTTTATGAAAGATTTATTGGAGGCCTATTCCGAGCCAAAGCCCAAACCTAGTACAGTAGCGACCTTGCTCAAGCGTCTACGTGATAAAAAAGCTATTGACTACAAAGTATACGGGAGTGTTCGGGCTTACTATCCCAAGATTAGTAAGGAGGCTTATTTCGCAAAGCGTATCCGCAATATGATTCGGAAGTTCTTCAATGATTCCCCTGCACAATTTGCTTCCTTCTTCACAGAGCAAACGGAATTGAGTGAGGAAGAACTGTCGGCCTTAAGGGATTTGATTGACCAACAAATTCAATCCCGCCAGCAATGATTACCTACCTGTTAAAATCCAGTTTCTGTCTTTTACTATTCTGGGGAGTGTATGAAGTGTTCTTCAAAAAAGAGACTTTCTATGTATTTAACCGGTGGTTTTTATTAGGGAGCCTTATAGCCTCCTGTATTATTCCGCTGTGTGTGACAAAGGTTCAATATGTAGAGGTTCCCTTTAAAAATGTAGAGATTCCAGCGTTAGTCTTGGAAAAATCCAAGGGAGATATGGCCTTAAAAAAAATTTCCGATCCTCACCAAGTCCCTTGGAAAGAGATATACTTGTTAGGGCTACTGGTGATGGGCTTGAGGTTCATCCGGAACTTTTGGCATATTCGGAGCCTGATTCTCGGAGGAAAGATAGTTTCTCATGGTAGACATAAGCTGGTATTTCACACTAATATCACCTACACATTTTCATTTTTCTCCTTTATATTTTTCCCTTCTAGCCTCTCCTTGGATTCAGGCAACTTTGACATATTATACGAGCACGAGCGCGTACATGCCGATCAATGGCACTCGATAGACAATCTTTTCCTTGAGTTGCTATGCTGTATTTACTGGTTTAACCCGTTATTCTTCTTCTACCGCAGGGCCATTCGGCTGAATCACGAGTTTTTGGCAGACCATGCAGTTCTACAAAGGGTTGATGATCCTACCCATTATTTAGGGCTTTTATACTCTGCTAGCGCAAAGTCCAACTTACTACGTATTTCTAGTCGTTTTTCTAATAGTCACATTCATAAAAGAATCCTTATGATGAACAAGCAATCTAGAACTTCTCGGATTTACCTTTACCAGTTTATGGTTCTTCCTTTGGTTATGGGCTTACTCTTTGTATTTGGAAAATCCCAATCTATTGTAAAAGATACGGAAACTGGGCCTGGAGAGCCACGCGTTAAATTATTCCCATTATCCGAAAATCAGCTTCAAGTTCCAGAAGTTATCTATGAGTTATTCCTATTTGATGGAGGGATGCGTGCAATAACGACAGATCCTAAAGGTAAGGACCTTCCGTATGAGCCTACAGGAGAGAAAAGGAAGTATATTTTAGCTAGTGTAAGTGGCGCTGCCAAGCTTTCGTTCCATACTCCTGAAGGAAATACGGTAGAAAAAATTGTATCGGATCTGAGCAAAGAAGAACGTAAATGGGTTTGGAAATTGGATAAATCCAATGCCCAATATTATGATAGACCTGTACCGTCAAAACAGCCTTCTGAAGATGAATGGGAGAATTTTTTTAATTCAAGTGTATATGGAGTCTGGCTGGATGGACAACGCATAGAAAATGCCGAATTGAACAGGTATTCCCCTTCAGACATTCACCATTATGGAGTGAGTAAACTGATGAAAAATGCCGCAAACTATGGAAAACATGTCTTTCAGCTGAATCTAACCACTCATCAAGCGGTTGAGGATAAGTTTGGCCCCGGGGGAAAAGGTTTTTGGAAGCCCCTAACGTTAGACGGCTCCTTCATTCCTCCCTTTGTTCGGCCTAATTAAGGTAACTTTGTGAAATAGCGATGCTGGGAAATTAGAGTTAAAACCTGGCATTTTTGTAATAAAATTTCTTTGGAGAAATTTAACCTTCCCATTTCCTCAAAATTTCATACCTTAGTTGCAAACAAAACCAAATTCTACGATACCAATCCCCCTTCTGATGAAAAAGCGTGATTTTATCAAAACAAGCACTCTGGCTACATTGGGAACACTGGCAGTACCCCTTACATCTTGTGAGAGTTCTTCTCAAGGAGGAGACACTCAAGATGCAGCGGGTACACGAGTGGCGGTAGTTGAATTTACCCTTCCAGATCTACTCTATGCCCCGGATGCATTGGAACCTCATATAGACGCTCAGACTATGGGAATCCATCATGACAAACATCACGCTGGCTATGTGCGTAAATTGAATGCTGCATTGGAAGGTCATGCGCTAGCAGGAAAAGACTTGATAGAGATCGTGAGCGCTGTTTCTGATGCTGCAGATGATACAGGCGTTCGCAACAATGGAGGGGGACATTTCAATCATAGCCTGTTTTGGAAAGTGATGAAGCCCGGAGGTGGAGAAGTTCCTGAGGGAGTCCTGGGTGAAGCTATTGCCAGTGCCTTTGGTTCCTATGATACCTTCAAAGAAGAATTCTCCAAAGCTGCTGCAACTCGCTTTGGCTCAGGTTGGGCCTGGTTATCCGTAGATGGGGAGGGAAAACTGTTTGTAAGTTCTACTCCCAATCAAGATAACCCCTTGATGAGTTTTTCCGAACAAAAAGGAACCCCGATTTTGGGTATTGATGTGTGGGAGCATGCCTACTATCTCAACTATCAGAATCGAAGAGGAGAGTATATCGACAACTTCTTTAGTATCATCAACTGGGAAGCTGTAGCAGCAAATATGGCAGCTATAGGTTAGTTTAGTCCTCACTACAAGAAGGCATCTTCCCAATTTTTCGCCCGCTAGGTTATATCATGGATAACTTGGCGGGCGAACTTTTTTGTTAAAGTTCTGCAACCTAGTCAGGAGGAAAAGTGCTGATTCCCTATCCTAAGCTTATATATTCCCTTTCTCCTAATAAGTTAGTTTTATTCCTAATCAATTAGTTTTATTCCGAACCTATTAGTAGTATTGCCGTATAGGATATACAGAAATACAATGCTATGCAGAAATTAGCCAAACGGGAAGAGCAGATCATGCAGATCCTCTGGGAGAAAGAGAAAGCCTTTGTCAAAGAAATTGTTGAGGCCTTTCCTGAGCCCAAACCTCATTATAACACCATTGCGACACTGGTAAAGATTTTGGAAGAGCGAAAAGGGTTTCTCGCTCATGAAACTTTTGGAAATTCTCACCGCTATTACCCCATTATTTCCAAAGAAAAATACCAAAAACAAGAGGTGGGAACCTTAATCAAACAATACTTCAATAATTCCTATCGAAACCTAGTCGCATACTTTGCTGAAGAAGAAAAGATCAGCGAATCGGAATTGGAAGAAATCCTACAACTTATCAAAAAGAGCAAATCATGATTCCCTACATCCTACACTCAGCAGTACTTCTCTCAGGCTGCTTCATTTTCTACAAATTGCTATTGGAGAAGGAAACGTATTTTCGATTGAACCGTAGCATCCTGTTGTTATGTATGGGAATAGCTGTATTATTACCCTTATGGGTGATTCCAGCTCACTGGTCTTATTCTCATCAATTTCAGGCGCTGAATTCAATTGAGGACCAATTAATTGTATTGGCCGACCAAGAAGATCGATTCAAAAAAGAATTTCCTATTTCTTCCCAAGCTCCCTCAGGTCAACCAGGTGCTACAGAGAGGGGTACTACATCCTCCCCGACTCCTTTGGAAGGTAAAAATGCACAGTCTCTAGAGAGTCGACTGTTAGTTGGGTCCGAGACCATTCCTACCTCCCCTAAGGCAAGCCTTTCAGACCTAGTTCCTTCAATTGAGCCAGAAGTAGATAAGGCTTTTTCTTTACCTGCTGCCAGACCTTTTTCATGGAAAGAACTATTAGGATTTATTTACCTCACAGGGATATTCATTTTCAGCCTCTCCTTGCTTATGCAATTCCTATCATTGGCAGCAATACTCTGGAGAGCCCCTAAGATGAGGGAGGGGAAATACATTTTGGTAGAAATTCCTGCGCAGAACAGTCCCTTTTCTTTTGGTCCCTTTATCTGCCTAAATACTGATTTAGTGGATAAAAGACAGGTACTCGCACACGAAAAGATCCATGTTGATCAAAAACATAGCCTAGATATATTACTAATAGAGTTTTTGCTAATCTTTCAGTGGTTTAATCCCTTTGCATGGCAGTACAGAAAGGCTGTGAAGCAAAATCTTGAGTATCTCACAGATGAAAAAATGCTGACAAAAGGGTTCGACCCCTACACTTACCAAGAGAGTTTGGTACGTGTTTCAGCTCCCAATCATACACTTGCTATCACGGCAAATTACAACCATTCCTTGCTCAAAAAACGTATCTTAATGATGCAAGCCAAGCGCTCCTCCTTGCAGTCTGCATGGAAATATTTAGCCTTGTTTTCACTATTAGGGCTTTCTACTTCTTTTCTCAATGCAGTTCACCTTCCTATATTAGGGGCCGAGGAGCCGATTGCACAAAGCGTGGCTTCGCCAGATCCAGATCCTGTTCTAGCACCTGATGCAACGGAGGAACCAATGCCTATTGAAGAGCTAGCTGCAACTCAAACCCACTTTTCTGGACTTGAAGAGCCTAAACAGCGGATTCAGTTCGTTATGTCTCTTTCTCTTGCCGGAACTTGGAAGGGGCGTATTCGGGAAGAGGAATTTTGTATTTCTCTCCAGCAGAGTGAAGAAGAGCGCAACTACTACACGTATAATGAGTGCTACTCCTTAAATAAATTCCCCTCAATCCAGGCTTTGGGAAACGCAAAAGTTGATATTCACGAGTTTTCTTTAGAAAAGGAGGAAGGTCGCATTTTATTTGAGGGAAGTTTTGACGGGGGAAGAGGGAATGGAGGTTGGATATTTGAATCCAGTGCTACATTCCGGGAAAAATTGACTTCAATGGGATTAGCTGGGGTAGGGGATAAATTCCTATTTCGCTTGTTCTTAAGCGATGACAATGACAAATACATTGAGAATGCAAAAGAACTCCAAAAACTAGGACTTTCAGATGTGTTGCTAGAAGATTTTATGACCTATTTGGCTCCTGCACGTCTAGTTAAGGAATACCAAGCGGCTGGTTTGGACCTGAATGAGACAAAGGACTTCGTCTACAGTCGAGTAGACTCAGAAGATCTTTTAGCCTACCGAGAAGCTGGCTTATCCTGGCAATTGCACGAAGAGTTCATTCACGCTCGTGTTCCTGCTGAGTTTTTGAAGGAGTATATGATATCAGGCTTGGATCTAGAAGAGCATGAAGATTTCATACACGCTCGTGTTCCCCCTGATTTCCTTAAGAGATATATGGATGAAGGCTTGGATTTAGTTGACAATGAAGAGTATATCCACAGCCGTGTTCCCCCCGAATTTTTGAAGGAATATATGGCATCAGGTTTGGATCTGGAAGACCATGAAGATTTCATACACGCTCGTGTTCCCTCGGAGTTTTTGAAGGAATATATAGATGCAGGTTTGGACCTGGAAAAGCACGAGGACTATGTTCACGCTCGTGTTCCTCCTGAGTTTTTGAAGGAGTATATGGATGCTGGCCTAGATTTGGAAAAGCATGAAGAGTATATCCACAGCCGTGTTCCCTCTGAGTTTTTGAAGGAATATATGGCATCAGGTTTGGATCTGGAAAAACACGAAGATTTCATACATGCTCGTGTTCCCTCTGAGTTTTTGAAGGAATATATAGATGCAGGTTTGGACCTGGAAAAGCACGAGGACTATGTTCACGCTCGTGTTCCTCCTGAGCTTTTGACGGAGTATATGGATGCTGGCCTAGATTTGGAAAAGCATGAAGAATATATCCATGGCCGTGTTTCCCCCGAGTTTTTAAGTAAATACATGGACGCAGGCATAGATATAGACAAGTATGAAGACTATATTCATGGCCGTGTTCCTGCTGAGTTGTTGAAAGAGTACATGAGTTCTGGCTTAGATTTGGATAAGCATGAGGATTATATTCACAGTCGTGTATCCCCTGATTTTCTGAAGACATATTTAGACGCAGGCCTGGACTTGGATAAACATGAAGAATTCATCCACGGTCGTGTTTCCCCATCGCTTCTGAAGAAGTATCTCGATGCGGGCTTAGATTTGGATAAATACGAGGAATTCATTCATAGCCGAGTAAGTGCAGACTTTATCCAGGAATACATTGATGCAGGGTTAGACCCATTCAAATACGAAGAATACATTCACAGAAGGATGAATGCTGAAGAAATCCTGAAAATCAGACGGAACTAGAAAGCTTTTGGATTTTATGTATGGATAGGGAGGCGAGTGGAATCGCCTCCCTCCTGCTGTATAATTCTAAAAATTCAATTGAATTTCTCGAGTATATCTGAAAAATTAGCTTGAATTTTTAGAATAAGCCTTTACTTTTCTTGGGTAGAAATGTATTCCCACGCCTCTTATTCATGTATTCACCAAGAGAATTGCTGGGATTTTGTGGGTTAAGCCTATAAAGAGGCAACAAAGATATCTTTTCCAAGAATAGAGGCGATTCCTCCCTTTTTTAAGCGGTCGACTTTAGATAATTCACCCTGGATAGGAGGAGAATAAATTTCTACCTGTCTGTCAGGAATATTAATGATCCATTAATTAGAATTTACTCACTTAGGAGTTTACATGCTCTTTAAACAATCCGTTTATTCCTTCCGAACTAGCCGCACAAATTCCTCTTTCTGTGATCAAGCCTGTTACCAGTCTGGCAGGTGTCACATCAAAAGCGTAATTGGCAGCACGACTGCCAGTAGGCGTTAAGCGTACACGATGGATTTCCCCATTGAGCTCTCCTTGAATGTGTGTTACTTCTTCTTCCCCACGCAATTCAATCGGAATTTCGGTTAGGCCATCTTTCAGTGAAAAGTCGATACTGCTGGAAGGCGCCCCTACATAGAAGGGAACCCCATTATCATAAGCGGCTAAGGCCTTCAAATAGGTCCCAATTTTATTGCATACATCTCCAGCGGCTGTCGTGCGGTCTGTCCCCACAATGACGAGATCCACTAGGCCGTGTTGCATGATATGGCCCCCTGCATTGTCTGTAATTACGGTGTGAGGAACGCCGTGTTCTTTCAACTCAAAGGCAGTGATGCGTGCACCTTGATTCCTAGGGCGGGTTTCATCCACCCATACATGTACAGGAATCCCTGTGTTGTGTGCCGCATAAATAGGAGCAGTAGCTGTGCCATGGTCGATACATGCGATCCAGCCTGCATTGCAGTGGGTAAGAATATTTACGGGTTTTTGGGTCTGTTGGAATATGCCCTCGATCAAGGGCAAGCCATATTCCCCAATCCGTTTGCATCGCTCGATACTTTCTGATTTGAAACGCTCTGCATTCTCCAAATAGCGATTGGCTAATTGCAAGACCTCTGTTTGTTCAAGCTCTGC
>JBCCTX010000272.1:0-10489 GCA_039197765.1 Bacteroidota bacterium | reverse complement strand
TGGAAATAAGCGGAGAAACGTATACCCTCGCTATGCCACAGCATGGATTTCTTTCCAATCAAGAAATTGCGGATGTGCTGACCTACATACGAGCGAGTTTTGGAAATGATGCAAGTGAGGTATTAGCCCAAGAGGTTAAGGTAGTGAGAAAAAAGAGTCCTAGTTTATAACTTCGTAAACTCGTAAGGAAGAATATAAATTCTGATTTTCCGAGTATAAAGTGGTAAAACAAAAAGGTATCCAGACTATGAAAATTTCTTCTCCTGAAAAGATAACCATCGCCTCCGCTCAATTTCAACCCAAAGACGGAGACAAAGCCTATAACCTATCTGTCATTGAAAAACTCACTTCTCAGGCAAAGCTACAGGGAGCCGATGCAATCGCCTTTCACGAAATGTGTGTGACCGCCTATACTTTTACAAAGGATCTGTCTGAGAAAGCAATGCATGAGCTTGCTGAACCAGTCCCTAATGGTACCAGTACCCAGCGTTTGATAGAGATTGCGACAAACCACGATATTACCCTTTTGGCAGGCCTGGTAGAAAAGGAAGCGGGAAAGTTGTACAATACCTACGTTTGTGTAGATAAAAATGGTCTCAAGGCCAAATTTCGCAAACTCCATTGCTTTATCAGCCCCTATCTCAGCCCAGGAAAAAGCTATGTTACCTTTGATCTCAAAGGATGGACCTGTGGTATACTTATCTGTTACGACAACAATATCATCGAAAATGTTCGGGCTACTACCCTATTGGGTGCGGAAGTAATGTTTGCCCCTCATGTAACAGGCTGTACCCCTTCGGCCATGCCAGGAAGAGGCTATGTGGAGGATTCCCTCTGGCAAAACCGACATACTGATCCCGTGCCTCTTCGGCTCGAATTTGATGGCCCAAAGGGCAGAAGATGGTTACTGCGTTGGCTACCTGCACGCGCCTATGATAATGGGGTATACTACGTTTACGCAAATCCCATTGGCTATGATGGCGAGCACTTGAAAGGGGGAGGCTCCCTTGTCCTTGATCCCTATGGAGAGATCCTTTCGGAAGTTCGCTCCTTTGAAGATGGAATCTGCTTGGCTACCCTTACCCGAGATAAACTCACCCTAGCCGGAGGCTACAGATACCGCAATGCACGTAGACCTGAGCTCTACAGAGAAATTTTGGGAGGAAATCATGATGCAACGCTCAAACCTGTTTGGATGAAGTAGGAAGTTGGTCGGTGGTCGGTGGTCGGTGGTCGGTGGTCGGTTAAATGAACAAGCCTAAAATAGGTTGACATAAAAGGAGTAGACTTGTCTACTCAATTAAATCAAAATGTCAAAGAAAACCAGAACAAAGAAGGTATCTTATCCAAGAGAGCGACGTTATTTCAGTGAATCCTTTCGGAAAGCTCGTGTAGCCGAGTATGAGTCAGGTGAGGTAAGTGTGGCAGAAATAAGTAGGACTTATGGTGTAGATAAATCCGCAGTCTATAAGTGGATTAAGAAGTATTCTCTTCATTACCAGAAGCAGATTGTAAAAGTAGTAGAGCCCAAGAGTGAGACAAAACGGCGTCAGGCCTTGGAACAAAAAGTCAAAGAGCTGGAGCAGTTGATCGGTCAAAAAGAAGTGGAGCTTGTGTATTTACGCAAACTCATAGAGTTAGCCCAGTTTCACTATGGGTTAGACTTTGAAAAAAACTTCGCTACGCCGTCCTCGCAATCTTCCACCAAGACCCAAGAAGGCCAATAAGTATGGAGTCTTTATATCGATTAGTGGGACTGAGTCGTCAAGCCTACCATCAAGGGCTTGACAAGGCTCAAAAGCGTCAAGATCAAACCCAAATGATCTTAGACCAGGTTCGGGTGCTGCGTAAAGATCATCCCCGTATGGGTGCCAGGGAAGTGTATAAGCAATTTAGTCAAGACCCTCTTAAGCGACTTCTACTCAAGGGGATAGGCAGAGACAAGTTTGAGCATATTCTATTTGAAGCCGGACTCAAATTGCGAAAGGCAAGGGCTAAACACCGTACTACCTACAGTGTACAAGCTGGCTATGAGAATCTAGTGGCCGGAGCACAGGTACAAGCTAGTAATCAAATATGGATGAGTGATATTACCTATTTCACAATAGCTGATAGGTTTGTTTATATCACCGATATCATTGATTTCTATAGCCGTAGATGTCTGGGCCTAGTCTGGGGTAGGACCCTAGAGGCTGAGTCCACGGTGATACCTGCTATTAAAATGGCCTTTAACATCAGAAAAGGACAAGCCTTAGAACAGTGTATCTTTCATGCTGATGGAGGGGGACAGTATATCGATAAAGGCTTTCTCAAACTGATCAAAAACAACGATATGAGATTATCCAGGGCTGAGTCCTGTTATGAAAATCCTTTCATTGAGAAGTTCCACGATATCGTCAAGAATCATTACTTGATCCCTTGGAAGGTCGACTCAGAAAGTCTACTCGATCTGGCTCTGAATAGATTTATGAATCTGTACAATTTTGATAGACCTCATGGAAGTTTAGGCGGGATGACGCCGGCAGCCTTTGAGGCCATGGCCCTGAAAATGCCCGAAAAAAGAAGAAAAACAATGTGTATCAAATCTATTACATAAATTGGACTTGTCGACTCCTAACATGTCAACCTATTTCAGGCCTCATCAAAATGTACTTTAATCTTTACTCAAAGGTTATAGCTACGAACTAAAGACCACATACTATTAAACTCCTCCCTACCCTAACATTTCCTCTGCTATCCCCATATTGGAAAAGCCTCCGTCGTGAAAGAGGTTTTGCATGGTTACCTTTCTAGTGTAATCTGAAAACAAAGAAATGCAATAATCTGCACACTCATCCGCAGTTGCGTTGCCTAATGGAGAGACCTTCTCTCCATATTCCAACATTTTGTCAAAGCCTGCTACCCCCGTACCAGCTGTGGTTGGAGTTGGAGATTGGGAAATGGAATTCACCCGTACCTTGGCTTTCTTCCCGAAATGATAACCGAAACTACGAGTGATAGACTCCAAAAGGGCCTTAGCATCTGCCATATCTCCATACTTGGGAAAGGTCCTTTGAGCAGCGATATAAGTCAAGGCTAAAACAGACCCCCACTCGTTCATCAATTCCCGCTCATACAAAGCTTGGAGAATTTTATGGAAGGACACAGCGGATACGTCCAGGGTCTTTTCCAACCAGGAATAATTCAGGTTGGTATAGGTTCGCTTCTTTCGGACATTAGGAGACATTCCAATAGAATGCAGGACAAAATCCAGCTTTCCAAATGCTTTTTCTGCAGCATCTAATAAAGCCCCAATGTCCTCCATAGAAGTTGCGTCGGCTGGAATAATTTCCGCACCTGTTTTTTCTGCCAAATCTTGGATCTTTCCCATTCTCAGAGCCACAGGAGCATTTGTCAAAAGAATATCTGCACCTTCTTCTTTCGCCCTTTCAGCAACTTTCCAAGCGATAGACATCTCATCAAGCGCGCCAAAAATAATACCCTTTTTTCCAGCTAGTAGATTATGTCCCATAATTAAGTATTTGGAGGGTAGATAGTTGAGTTCTACTCCCTCTTAAGTAATTTCCAGGCTATTTCTCTACCCTGCCCCATATTAACCCCAATACGAATAATTAAGGTAGCCAAAGGTTCGAGTAAACGCGCACTATCTAACGGACCACAGTCAACAGGATCTAAATCTAAATCCAAAATGATTTTCTTTACCACATCTTTAGCCTCCGAATCATCCCCACAGTAAAACATACTGGCTTCATTAGGACCGAAGGAGGTGAACTCATAGGTCTCGGTAAAAGCTGTGTTGAATGCCTTGATTACCTTGGCTTCGGGGACCATCTGCGCTATTTGTTCTGCAGCGGAAGTTTCATGACCCAAGGCAAGTTCTGCCATACCCTTAAAGATCAAGGGATTGGTGGCATCTACAACGATTTTGTCTTTATAGGTATCAATGTGTCCCAATACCTCGTCTACAGATTTGTAGGGAACGGCTAGGATGATAACCTCTCCATAGTGGATGGCATTAGCGATTGTTCCAGCTTTGGCATAATGACCTAGCTCCCCAGTAAATCTCCTCGCTTTTTCAACATCTCTAGCCCCTACCATTACGTGGTAATTTTTTTTAGTCAAGGCAGTAGCCATTGCCTCAGCAAGATTACCTGTTCCAAGTATACCTATTTTCATAAAACAAAATCCTTTTTGTGGCGGCTAAAGTAAGCGATTTTTTGAAAAATTCATATGCTCCCTTTAAAATTCAAGCAGAATAAGAACCCTGCACTAACGAAATTGGATGGAAAGAATCTCATGGGTCCGGAAGTCTACTTTTACGCGTTCAGATATCCTATACCCTGAAACACCAATAATTTCCCCACCAGATTCAACTACAATTGCATGACGTTTCTGTGAAGCATCATACTTTTTATCAATAAATATATCACTCAGTTTTTTTTGCCCTTTCATTCCAAGAGGGACCATTTTATCCCCTTCTTTCCAACTCCGAAATCTAATGGGAAAAAAGATTTTGGCTCGATCCATAGAAAGAATATCGTTTTTTTTATCGAATTTAACAGTGTTATTTTTTTTAACTACAATAAGTTGACCCAAAAATCTTCTCTCCCAAGGGAGTTCTTCCCTACTGGTCAGTTCCAGGTAATGGTCCGTATCATGTAAATACTTTTCCCATAAAATTCCCTGCCGGGTTCTATACAAAATACTTTTACTATCTATAAAAACTTGTTTGCTACTACTTGAGTTAAGGAGCTTCAGGGCTTCTTGAAAAGTTGTACCGTGAACCCCCCACCTCATTAGACAGTAGCCCCAAAATACTTGTTGATGGTCCTTGTATGGCCCTTCTGCAAAGGCAGAAAGCCTAAAGAAATTTTGTCCCTCTCCTACTTCTACAAATTCCCTATATAATTCCTCCAACAGTAGGGTAAGTAAACTTTCTTGGGATCGATACCAACTAAAGCGTTCAATTAAGTGCTCGGAGAACCGGGAATTTATTCTTTGGAAATCAGGGATTACTTCGTTGCGGATTTGGTTTCTTTGGTATCTGTTTTGAGCATTCGTAAAATCGAGGCTATACCTGAGGTTTTGTTCCTCAAGTACTTCCAGAATAGCTTTCTTCTTTACACCTAAAAGTGGCCGGACGTAGGGTCCTCGTTTTGAAGGAATTGGAGAAAACAAGTAAAAACTGTTGCCTTTGGCGAGCGAAAGGAGCAAACTTTCCACCTGATCATCCAACTGGTGAGCAGTTGCGCAAAAGCTGATAGCCTTTTGCTGCATAATTTTTTCAAAAAAGTCATACCTAACCTTTCTGGCATACATTTGAAGGGAATCACTTTCTTTAGCATCCCAATCCTTACCCGAGAGTTCTTTTACAAAAACGGGCACTTTCCACTCAGCCGCATATGCGCGTACTAAGGCCTCTTCTGCATCGGAGTCAGCCCCTCTCAAATGATAATTCACATGGGCCAAAGAAATTTTATACCCCAAAGAGTGTAAAGCCCATGCTAAAAATACGGAATCAGGGCCTCCACTAATGGCGACAAGGACGGAATCCTCAGAACGCATTAACTGATTTTCATCAATAAATTGCTGTATTTGCTTGAAAAGGGGGAAATCACTATAGGGTTCGGGCATTGGGGAATTGTCTATTTATCTACAATTGCATCCGACAGCTCCTGCAATTCCCCTGAACCTTCATTGATATCAAATACCTTAACCCGGATGGGTATTTTTGTATCCTTATAATTAACCCCCAAATAGAACTTAAAGCGTTTTTCTACTACTTCGTTTGGAGGTAATTCACTGATCATCATCTCTTTTAAGTCAGAAAGAAGTAAAATATGCTTGTTGTGCAAGATGTCAAATTGGACTTCCTGTGCTACCCCTCCTCCTGTATTCTTAAGCCGTATCCTTAGCTCAAACTCTGAATCTGGCTTTATCGTCTTCCCCTCTTCCAAGCTAAAAAAGTCATGCGCAATGATTTCAAGGCGAGGTTTTCGAGAAATACTATAGGTTTTTACCTTGTGCGTAACCACTTCTGTAAGAGAATCGTTTTCAAAAATTTGAAACTCGAGCTCAGCTACCCCACTTTTCAAGTCAGGACCTCCTACAATTACGCGTTTAACAACCTGCCGTTGTTCTGGGGCTATATTCCCAAGCTCCTCATTTCCAGGAAGGATCAATCCACTGTTGGGATCCGAGACCTTCGTTTTGACTTCTACGCGGTTGGCAACATAATTTCCTTTATTCTTGATAAAGAAACTTACCATAAAGCGCTCATTCGCATCCAAGGTATTATTATTGTTGGGATCATTGACAATAATTTCGCTGTCCAAGGCCAACTCTGGCATCCCAAAATTAATATAAACCGGGTTGCTTATCGCCGTGATGGGCTGGCCTTTTACCAGAAACCCCATACTTAATAATAGTATACAGAGGATTGGGCAGATCGCTTTTCTCATAACATTATGTTGAAATTATTCTGTAACTTCCCTAAAATTAAGCACAAAGCAGACTTCTTCGCAAACCATCCTTGCATTATATGAGTAACGAAAAAAAGGGGCCATATATTAAACCAGAAATAAAACTTCCAGAAATTACCCCCAAAGCTATTATTCTTGGTATTGTCCTTTCCATGGTTCTTGCAGGAGCGAATGCCTACTTAGGGCTGTTTGCAGGTCTCACCGTCTCGGCTTCTATTCCCGCTGCAGTTATTTCCATGGCTGTGCTTAGTTTATTTCGCAAACATAATATACTAGAAAATAATGCCGTACAGACTGCTGCTTCAGCAGGAGAATCCCTGGCCGCAGGAGCCATATTTACCTTTCCAGCCTTGATTTTAATGGGAGCTTGGGATGATTTCAATTTTTGGGAAACTTTTCTGATATCCCTATGTGGAGGGGTCCTGGGGGTATTATTTACAATTCCTCTTCGATCTACCCTCATCGTAAGGGAAAAGCTCACCTTTCCCGAAGGAGTTGCGACCGCTGAAGTCTTGAAATCAGGAGAGGAAGGAGGAAAATCCATCGTGTATCTCATCATAGCTGGTTTAATAGGCGCTTTGACCAAGCTTTTTGGTGCAGGGTTTCAACTCTGGCAGGAAACTTTTGCCCGCGCTACTTTTCTTGGAAGTAAGGGATATGCCTTCTTTGGAATCAACCTATCGCCTGCCCTGGTTGCTGTCGGCTATATAGTAGGGCTCAATATTTCTACGCTCGTATTTATAGGGGGAGTAATCAGCTGGTGGATTGCCATTCCCATACTAACTGCTATTACAGGCGTTCCCGAAGGGGCAAATGCTATAGATTATGGCTATGGAGTCTGGAGCAGTCAGATCAGGTATTTAGGGGTAGGGGCTATGGTCATAGGAGGAGTATGGGCCTTAATTAGCTTGCGAAAATCCTTGGTTTACGCCGTTCAACAAGCGATACAGGCATTTAAAGACAAAGATAATTCTTCCCAACTGCGGACAGAAAAAGATACCCCCTTGAATTGGGTACTAATCATGGTCATAGCTATGATCATACCTATCTTTATTATTTACCAAAGCGAGGTTGCACAAGTAGAGATATCTGCCCTTATGGCAGTATTGATGGTCATAGCTGGCTTTCTTTTTTCGGCTGTAGCAGGATATATGGCTGGCCTGGTTGGCAGTTCAAACAACCCCATTTCGGGCGTCACCATTGCAACCATTCTTACGGCTTCTTTAATTCTGTTAGCCCTTATGGGAACGGATTCCGGGAATGGGGCGGCAGCGGCGATTTTGATAGGTGCAGTCGTCTGTTGTGCTGCAGCCATTGCGGGAGATAATATGCAAGACCTAAAAGCGGGTCATGAGTTGGGGGCAACTCCCCAAAAGCAGCAAATTATGCAGATGGTGGGAGTAGCCTCTGCAGCTTTTGCAATCCCATTTGTCATGAGCTTACTCAACACAGCATATGGCTTTGGTCCTGCCACCCCTGAGCATCCCAAAGCCCTTGCAGCCCCTCAGGCAACGTTGATGCAAAGCGTAGCGGAAGGAGTATTCAACCAAAATCTCCCATGGGATATGGTATTTGCTGGGGTCGGAATTGGATTGGCTATCATCCTATTAGATGAGTACTTAAAGTCAAAGAATTCTACCTTTAGAACCCCTGTTCTGGCAGTAGCAGTCGGCTTATACTTACCCTTTGAATTGGATAGTGCCATTATGCTCGGAGGAATAATTGCCTATCTAGTGAGCAGGTACCAAAAGGGGCAAATGCAAGCTTCAACGGATCCTGAGGCCTCTAAGCAACGGAGTAACCGTGCAGGTTTACTGTTGGCTTCTGGCTTAATCACAGGTGAGGCTTTAGTAGGGATTCTATTGGCAATTCCCGTTGCAATAGCGGGTACCAGTGAAGTGATGAAACTTATTGAGCAACCCCTTGGAGACTGGCCTGGCCTTCTAGTGCTCCTTATCATCTGTTATTACGTTTATCGAACCGCAACTCGAGCGTTCTCAACCCAATAACAGATCTGTTATTCAACTTTTTACTTTTCCTGCACTTATCTCATTCTTTTTATTGCTTTTTGCGAAAATTATAAAGGAGAAGGGAAAATGGTAAATTATTTTCAACCATAGGCAACCCTCTTTCCATTCTCTTAGTTGTAGTGTTTAAGAACATTTTCGTTCATTGAAATACTGTTTCTCCCCTATGTGGTCTAAATGAGGCCACATACTCTCCCTTCCAGGAGGGCCCAATTATGCATATTAACCTTTAACCAAAATACAACTATGAGAAAAAACCTATTCTATGCCTTGGGCATTGGATGTTTACTGTTTGGATACGTCTACGGACAACAAACCATATCCGGAACAGTGAGCTCTGCATCTGATGCCACTCCTCTGGAAGGAGTTGCTGTTGTAGCAAAAGGAACTACTGTAGGAGCCTTTACTGATGTGAATGGATCCTATACCCTAAGCTTACCTAGCGAAGTACAAACCATCACCTTTAGCTTTATTGGGTACAAACTCCTGGAAGTAGATGTGAACGGGAGAACAGAAATTAACGTAGACTTGGTAGAGGGCGACCTGGACCTGGATGAGGTAATCATTACAGGATTCGGTTCTCAAACCAAGCGAAACATCACGGGGAACATTGCCAAAGTTTCTGGTCAGGAAATTGAGAATGTGCCTGTTACCAGCTTTGAATCAGCCATTCAAGGCCGTGCAGCAGGTGTTTTCGTTTCCAAGCAGAATGGCAAACTGGGAAATGGAATCAATATTCGTATACGCGGATCTGCTTCTGTCACCGGTAGCAATGAGCCCTTGTATGTAATTGATGGAATTGTGGTTACTTCACAAGACCAATCTACGATCAATGGTACAGCGACTACTAATCCATTGTCGGACTTAAATTTTAATGATATTGAGTCAATCGACATCTTAAAAGATGCTTCAGCGGCAGCCATATATGGCTCAAGGGCATCGAATGGAGTAGTAATCATTACCACAAAAAGAGGAAATATTGGCAAAACCAAATTCAACGTTTCATACAGTGGTGGTGTCAGTGAGCCCTCCAACAAAAGGGACTGGTTGAACGGGACTCAATATCTTCAGCTTTGGGATGAAGCTTTTAGCAATGTGGCCGAAGCTGATGGTACGCTCTTTGGACTAACTGGCGAGGAATGGAAAGATCGTAGGATTCCAGGATGGCGCGATGGGAATGATACGGATTGGCAAGATCTTGCTTTTAATGACGATGCAGGATTCCAACAACTCGACGTCAATGTAAGCGGAGGAAATGAAAAAACGCGCTTCTACATAAGCGCTTCGGCATTGGACCAATCGGGGATCTTGATTTACAACGACTTTGAACGCTTTAGTGGAAGGATCAACCTCGACCACAATGCGACCAAGGACCTAAAAATTGGGATGAACCTTAGTCTCGCTAGGACCACGAACGACCGAGTTCCCAATGACAATTCCTTCTCAACCCCGCTTCAGTTGGTGGCCCTTCCCCCGGCGCAACCACTCAATGATCCAGATAATCCTGATGAATTGTTTCAACAGACCGTGTACTTCAACGGAAAGTTATACGAAGACAACTCATTGCAGCAGCAGCGGGTATACAGGACGCTGGGGAATGTATATTTGGACTGGGAGTTTATTCAAGGACTTTCTTTTAGAACAGAGTTTGGCGTGGATATCCTTTCTCAAAATGAAGAGGTATACTTCAATAGCTTACTGGCTCGAAATACCAATGAACCCAACGGTTTTGGAGAAAATGCTTTTAGACATTTACAAAACTATTCTACTAACAACTATTTTACCTACAACACCCTAATCAATGAGGACCACTCCTTGAATGTAGTTGCGGGTATGAGCTACCAAGAGACAGACAATCGCTTTGCTCAATTGGAAGGAAGGAACTTTCCCAATGATACCTTCCGAAAATTAGCCAGTGCTGCAGAAATCAGTGAAGGAACTTCTACAGGAACCGGCTTCAGTATTGTTTCCTATTTTGCT
>JBCCTX010000271.1:0-10498 GCA_039197765.1 Bacteroidota bacterium | reverse complement strand
TCTCGTTCGAGAGTTCAAGGCAGAGGTGCTTGATCATCTTGTCGAAGACTTCGTCGGTCATGAGTTGGATCTCGTTGATGCGGAGTTCGAACTCTGAGTCGTCGTAGCGGCGGGCTTGGTAGCGGCCTTTGATGAGGATGCGTTCGTCGGGGCGGATGAAGTGTCGGAAGTTGGCGTATTGGTCGCCGAAGAGCGCAAGCTCGAGGGAGTCGGAGAAATCTTCGATGGTGAAGGTGAGGAACTTGTTGCCGGAGCGCTTGGCAATGCGCTCGCGAGCGGTAGTGACGATACCTGCTAGGATGACTTCCTGGCCTTTGCGGGATTCGAGGTCAGCTAGGGTGCAGGTAGTGAAGGCATCTATTTGCCATTTGAAACGCTCTAAGGGATGTCCGGAGAGGTAGAAGCCGATGACTTCTTTTTCGTAGTTGAGTTCTTCCAGTCGGGTCCAGGATTCCAGAACTTCTCCATCACGCATCGTTCCCATAGGAATCGGGGGCTCTTGAAGCTCCTGTGCCTGTCCATCTGCCCCGCCAAAGAGAGAAATTTGCGGAGAAAGCTGCTCCATCTGGTATTTGGTGCCGTACTGGATGGCACGCTCTAGGACGGGGGTGTCGTCCTTGCCGTTTGCTGAGAGGAAGTACTGAAAGCGCTGAATGCCGGGGAAACAATCCAATGCCCCTGCATATACCAGGGATTCCAATGTCTTTTTGTTGAGGCTGCGAGGAGGCATGCGTCGGGTAAGGTCGAACAGGGATTCAAAGGGTCCCTCTTCCTTCCGCTGTTTGATTAACTCTTCTACTACGGCTTGGCCTACCCCTTTGATAGCTTCCAAGCCAAAGCGAATTTGACCTTCGGGATTGACCGAGAATAGGCTTTGGCTCTCATTGATATCAGGAGGGAGTACAGAGATATCCATTCTACGGCATTCTTCGATGAAGAAGGTGATCTTCTTGATGTCGTTGACATTGTGGGTGAGAACCGAGGCCATGTACTCTGCAGGATAATGGGCCTTCATATAGGCCGTTTTAAAGGCCAGAACCGAATAAGCAGCCGCATGGCTGTTGTGGACAACGATGTCGTTGGCCAGGAAGTTGTGGGTTCCCGGGACTTCCAGGTCGTAGGTCTGTTGTTCCCCCACGTAGTCGATGGCAACCACACGATCCCAGTACACATCTCCGGAATGCATCCGATAAGCAGTTTGGTCGTGAATGGGATGGAGGAGGTTTTGTGTGCCTACCTCATTTCCTTTGTTGAGACGATGTGACTGGGATCGCAGGCCACGTTGCTTTCCGGCAAGTTGTTTGCCTACCCAAGTGTAGAAGGCCTTTTTGCGAGAAAAATGTTTGCCAATGTGTTTGACAAAGCTGAGCAGGTTCTTTTCTCCTTTAATGCGTAATTGGTGTTGGGGTTCGAACCGCCCTCTGCGCATCCCTTTCGGTAATAGTTGGGTTTGGATGCGCAGCCTAAGAAGCAAGTGCTGAAGTTGGTGAGCGAGACGCTCGGAGAGGAGGTTGAGTCGTATAGACTGTCCCTCCTCAGAGATAAAGAGGTTCCCTTCTAGAAAGCGGGCGAGGAACAACTCGATCTGGGAATTTTTTAGGGAAAATATTTCTGGATCTATTTCACAATCCTCGTAGGCTTGATAAAATTCGTGTAAGGCCATGGCTGCCTCCTCGACTACGAGTTTGGGCCATTCCTTTTTACCTTCAACCGGAATATAGGAAGGGGTAGCGATAAACGCTCCCACCTGTAAGTCGCCCAGGTTCTTCCAACCCGTAAGGGTAAAGAAGGGGTGATTATCTGTAGCTTCAATTTGCTTTCCTGAAGCGGTTCGGAGCCTGAAGGTAGGTTTGATCCCATTGTCCATCACCTGAGAGATCTTCCCAATTTTCAGGGCTAATGTATCCGTTTTGAGGGTAGGGGTATATTTGACTTTGCTTTCCCCGGTGTAAAGGTCTTTAATCTTGATAAGTCGGCCTGAATCTGCATCAAGGATCTCTGTATTCCCCGTAAGGCACTTATTGAATCCATAGGAGGCAAATTTCTCCATCAAAGCCCAAACTTCATCAGCTGTTTTTTCGCCAACTTCCCGCTCTTTCGCCCCTGCAAGGAAATTGACTTTTTCCTTAGCCATAATTTCCATCTTCTTCTTACCCATCGCACGGCGAAGTAAATCCGCGCCACCCATGGTATATCCCCCCATCGTCCGTGCGACTTGCATGATCTGCTCCTGGTATACCATGATTCCATAGGTATTCTTGAGGATGGGTTCTAGCATTTCATGTGGATACACGAGAGGTTCCCGTCCATGCTTTCGGTTGATGAAAGAAGGAATATTATCCATCGGTCCGGGGCGATAAAGGGCATTCATCGCAATCAAGTCCTCTATGTTGGTTGGCTTGAGCATGCGGAGGTATTTCCTCATCCCATCGGACTCAAACTGGAAGGTTGCTACGGTATCTCCTCGTTGATAGAGCGCATAGGTCTTTTCATCTTCTAGAGAAATGGCATCGGGATCGACTTCAATGTCCCGATTTTCCTTTACGAGCTGGATAGAAGTCTTTAAAATAGAGAGTGTCTTCAGGCCCAGAAAGTCCATCTTCAGAAGGCCACACATCTCTGCCATTGGACCGTCATACTGGGTAAGAACCGTATTATCCCTTCCTACTGAAACAGGCGCATAGTTGGTTATATCCCCAGGAGCTATGATCACCGCACACGCATGTACACCTGTATGGCGGGCGGTACCTTCCAGGGTCTTCGCGTAGCGCATCATCCTGTTAATGAGAGGATCTCTGCTTTGGAACAATTGGGTCAATTCTCCTGCTCCGTCTGGATTGATTTCAGAATTCAGCGCTTTTTTAAAGCTCATGCCCGGTTTCTCTGGGATGAGCTTTGCTATGCGATTAACCTCAGCCAAGGGGATACCTAGGGTACGACCCACGTCTCTCAGTGCTGTCTTCGCTCCCATCGTACCATAGGTGATCACCTGGCTAACAGATTTGCGGCCATATTCATTCACCACAAAGTCTATCACCTCTTGCCGCCCTTCGTCGTCAAAATCTATGTCTATATCTGGTGGAGAAACTCGCTCAGGATTGAGGAATCGCTCAAAAAGTAAATCATAGGTTAAAGGGTCTATGTCAATGATTCCGAGGATGTAGGCCACTACCGATCCTGCTGCGGAGCCCCGTCCGGGCCCAACGTAGACCCCTCGCTCTCTAGCCACGGTTGTAAAGGACTGGACAATCAGGAAGTATCCCGCATAGCCCATGTTCTTCATGATTTTCAGCTCGTGTTCGATCCGCTCACGGATCTCAGCTGTCATATTGGGATAGCGCTTGGGCGCTCGCTCCCAGGTAAGGGCTGCCAGATAATCATCCATGTCCTTAAAGCCCTCTGGCACCTGGTACTGAGGCAGAATCATATCTCCTGCCAAATTCATGTCAAATGAACACCTTTCGGCAAGTTCTAGGGTATTGTCCAAGGCTTCGGGAAGGTCTGGAAAGGTCTCAGCCATCTCTTCCTGGGTCTTGAAGAAAAAGCGTGGATTCAGACGATTTTTGTCATCTGTAAAGCGAAAGCGATTGGGATCTGTATAATCTGACTGTGTTTGAAGGGCCAAAAGAAGGTCATGCGCCTCACTGTCCTCTTCATTCACATAGTGAACATCGTTGGTTGCAATGACTGTGAGATCATGTTTCTTGGCCATTTTCAACAACCACTCATTACATCGCTCCATATCTCCAAGGGTATGGCGCTGCACTTCAATGTAGTAGTTCTCCCTGCCAAATAAGTCCAAATAGGAGAAAAGCATTTCCTCAGCCGCTTTATCGCCTCTATTGAGATAGGTCTGGTTGATTTCTCCAGCTAGGCAGCAAGTAGAAGCGATCAAGCCATTACTATGAAGCTCTAGAACCTCTTTGTCAATACGGGGTTTATAGTAATAGCCATCTGTATAGCCAAAAGAGCAGAGCTTAACGAGGTTTTGATATCCTTCCTTATCCTTTGCCCAAAGAATTTGGTGATAGCGTTTATCCTCTCGGTTCTTCTCTCTTGCATCGCCTGATATAATGTAAAATTCACACCCTACAATGGGTTGAACATTATTCTTCCGAGCCGCCAGAACAAATTTGGGAACTCCATACATATTCCCATGATCGGTGATCGCCACGTGCGACATGCCACAGCCAGCAGCTTTTTTGACCATATCTTTGATCTTTGCTGCACCATCCAGTAGACTGAATTCGGTGTGGTTATGTAGGTGGACGAAATTGGGCATAGGGAAAAAAGGTTAAATACTTGAGGTAATAGGTAGTGAGTATTAGGTAATAAGTTGTCCACTCAAGGATTCTGAATATTCCAAAAGCTACTCTTAAACGAAAATTGGAGTATATATAGACTAGCAATATAAAACTACTATTTTTGGCAAAGAGTTGCTAAGAATATTATCCACAGGTGTGTGGATATCGGGTGAGGGTTAGTGTAAAGGGTTCGGGGTTCACAGTTATCCCTTGATCGAGGTCAACATTTCTAACTGAGGAATATGAAATGGTGGACTATTTAGCTATGGACTATTAACCCTTATACTGCTATCTTTGCACAGAAGAAAGGAGGGAGCATGCATTATCACTATTATTTATTGGAGCAATTGGCGAGTGAGTTGCCTACAGGAGAAAAGATTCAGGCATGTTTTTCACAGGATCGCAATGAGCTAATTATTGAATTTGATAGCTTTTTCCTCAGGATAGGCTGCCATACCCCTTTGACGTATATTGTTCCTGTTCATCGGTTCTCCCGCGCACGAAAAAATGTTGTTAACCTATTTGAAGGGCTTATTGGATGTAACGTTCTTTCTTATAAGGTGATTCCTTATGACCGAATTCTTATCCTAAACCTAGAAGATGACTATCAATGGGTAGTAAAATTGCATGGGCAACGAGCGAACGTCATCCTATATAAAGCTGGCCAATGGGTAGAAAGCTTTAATCAAAACCAGGAAGAAGCACAACACCTTACACTGAAACCGGGCCCTTTCATTGATCAAGTACTTCCCCCTAGCTGTGAACCCCAAGAGATCCTTCCCTTGATTCGGGCCATTAGCCCCATTTATGAAAAGCAGTTTGCTGCTAAAATCCATGCCCATAGGGAATCAGGAATTTCTCTTCCTGAAGCCTTTGACCGTGTAGTAAGGGAAGCACAAGAGGTACCTTATTTTATTGCTAAGAATACTCAAGGGTTAAAATTTCTTTTATTTTCCCCTGCACAGCCTGATCAGGTACTTTCTTTCCCCACAGCCTCAGAAGCATTGCAGCAATTTCTTCGTCTCCACTTCCAGTATTCCACCTACAAGAGACAATACAAGGGACTGGCTAAACGGGTGGGAGATCCATATAAAAAGCAAAAGAAGGTTTATAGCTCCTTTGTAAAGAGCATCGAGAACCTCCAAAAGGAACGCTCTTCAGAAGAGTTGGGGCACATCCTCATGGCCAATCTTCATCATATTAAATTGGGAGATAAACTCGCTGTATTGGATGACTTTTACCACGAAGGAAAGGTGAAAATTAAGCTAGATCCCAAATTGACCCCTCAAGACAATGCCCAGCGGTATTACCTAAAACACAAAGAACGAAAGAATCGCCTGGCCTATTTGGAAGCGGAATTGGCAAAAATTGAAGGAAACTTTGCCAAAGCGGAAGAAGAGTGGAAGCGCTTTGGACAATTGCCCTCCCCTGAAACATTGGAACTCAACACGCAAGGGATAGATAGAGAAGCTCAACTAGCCTTGAAACAATTTGCTAAGGAGGGCCCTGCTGTGCCTCAGGCTAAGTCCGTCCCATTTAGGCGCTTTGAATGTATGAACTACGAGATTTTTGTAGGTAAAAATGGGAAGAATAACGACGAGCTCAGCTTCAAATTCGCAGCCAAAGAGGATATATGGCTCCATGCTAAGGACGTCGCGGGATCGCATGTCGTAATACGCCAAAAAGCGGGTAGAGACCTTCCCAGACCTGTGCTAGAATTTGCAGCCAGTCTTGCTGCATACTTCTCTAAAAGTAAAAATGATACGGTTGTACCTGTTATTTATACCCCACGCAAATTTATTCGAAAGCGAAAAGGAGATGCACCAGGGAAGGTGGTTGTTAATCGCGAGTCAGTGGTATTGGTTGAGCCATTGAGAAAGGAAGAGGTGATAGCGTAAAGGGAGAGTAATTAGGAACAAGTTGAATGGTTGATTAGTCCACGGTCCATGGTTGCTCACTTATTAGGTTCTAGGTAAGAGGTTGGGGGAATTCAGGTAAGCCTAGATCTTTTATCTTCGTACAGAATTGTGGGAACGAAAGGAGAAGGCCAAAGGGTAGAAATTCCAACTTGTAGGTTTCACTACACCAAATAGAAAAGGGGCAGCTCAAAAGCTACCCCTTATTCATATTCTATTATACTATCGAACCACTAGAAACTATACCTTACGCCAAACTGGGCATTCCAGCGAGCAGAATAGGTACCAGACTGAATGACACTGAAGGTATCACCGGGATCATTAAAGGTAAACTCAGGTACACCAGTTGTTTCATTCAACTGAGACTGGATAAGTGGGAAGCGATTGTCGTCAACGAAATATCTCCGTCCCCAGTCTTTGTTGAGCAGATTCGTGAAGTTGAAAATATCCAGGGTAAACTGGAGGTTGTGCCTAGTACCTCCCTGCATGATGTAAAAATCCTGTATGATCTTCAAGTCCAGGATATTTTCAAAAGGCGTGCGCACTTTATTTTGCTCCACATAATCTCCTCTTCTTTCACTCAAGTAATCATCTGCATCGATAAAGGCATCCAGAGCATTCCACTGTTGAGCTGCTGTAGGCCCCCCATCGATATCGATCAGGTTGATCTCGCCCTGACTTGCAGGCACATAGACAAGGTCGTTCAGGTCTAAATTCTGAGAGACGTCAGAAATCGGATTGTTGTACACGTAGGTGTAGGGAAGTCCAGATCTACCCGTGTAGAACAAGGAGAAAGTCGTAGCAAAATTATTTGCGTATTCTGCACGATAGGAAAGGAAAGAGGTAATACGCGAACCGGCATCATAGATAGAGCGTCCGACAGATGGATTATTATTCCCATTCACACTCAGAATATTTAGCCAGTTGGTACTGTTGATAAACCCTGCTCCATCAAATAAAGACTCAGCACGTGTGAAGGAGTAAGCGATCGATCCACGGAACCCATTTTCAAAAGGCTTGATTAATTGGGCCGTGAAGTTAAAGGTATATCCATCATTCGTGTTATCAACTAAGGTAATATTGGTATAGGTAGGATCTACTGGATCTCCAAAATCGACAATTGTACGATTATCTGCTCCACTCAAACGCGTGGTACTAGGCTTGACATTTACATTTTTTACATCAATGTTATTGATGGTTTTGGTGAATATTGCCTCGACACTACCGATCAAGCCCCAGAAATCCAGTTGCTGATCAACGGCAATACTGGCTCTCGCAATTTGGGGATATTTAAAGTCCTCCACGAAAAGGTCTACATCTCCCGTTGGGCTTGTAGAGGTAAACAAGCTATCTCCCCACTGGCTTTCATTGGTGAAAATAGGTCTTCCAAAGTCCACCGTAAAGGCAGAGTTTCTACCATTTCGAATATACATCCCTCCTGGCCATACCCAGGGAACCCTACTGGTGAATATACCGGCTCCACCACGTACCTGGGTGCGCTGGGTTCCATCTACATCCCAGTTAAAGCCCACACGAGGACTCAACAGAAGTTGTGTATTAGGTACATTGGAAGCACGAGCTCCTTGTAAGTCGTAAAACTCCTCGATCAATGGTACAGTCGTGTTATTGAAGTCCTCATTGGCAAGTGGTGGATCTTCTAGGAAGACAGGGATATCAAAACGTAGACCAAGGGTTAGCTTGAAGTTGTCTGTAACCTGGTATTCATCCTGGGCGTAGAAAGCCATTTGTAAGGCATTAAAGGTAGGTCCGAGGTTTTCTGCCTCATCCCCCAAACGTATCTCACTCTGCCCAGGTCCTAGCTGCTCATGTCCAAAAAGTACAATATCTGGATTCTGCCCCTGGTTGAAGCGATTAAATCCATCGAAGAAGTAATCGTAGCGAGGGGTGGAGAAAATGGTAAATAGGTTCTGAACACTGAAAAACTCATTGTGCGTTCCGAAGGTCAGGGAGTGACGCCCTTTATATAAATTAAAGTTATTCGTCAGGGTATAGACATCCTGGAATACGATGTTAGAGTAGGAGAAATTGTCTGTTCCCAGGACGATTTCCGCAACCCCATCATTGAGGATGACCTGTGGGAAAGGATCGCCTAAGATATCTCTATCGTCTCGAACGATAGTAGCACCCAATATCAAGCTATTGGACATATTATTTCCAATCGTACTATTCAGTTCTATAGCAGAGGAGTTGGTCGTGGAAGGAAATATGTATCCCACATTATTGAAAAACACCTCTGTATTACTTGGAACAGGGTGAATCTCAGTTTCTCCCTTTACATAAGAATGTCTGAGAGAGAGCTTATTATTGGTGTTGATGTTCCAATCCAATTTTACCAAAACCTTTTCGCCATCGGTCGTCTGAGGATTATTGGTATATCCACCGGGATCATAGCCAAAATCATTGATGAAAGTTTGGCGCAGGGCATCTAAATCTGCAGCCGTAGCATTTCCGAGATATTCTTCTTGAACAAAGGGACGGGGTTCTTCTCTTCTTTCCAATTCTACATTGGCAAAGAAAAATAGCTTATCCTTGATAATAGGACCCCCTAGGCGAAATCCATAGATTTCAGACGTAAAGGGATCAAGCTTGGTCCGCTCTGCGTCTTCTACATCCGTTGGGAGTTTTCCGGCCAGGTCTTCATTCCTTAAGAAATAGTAGGCCGAACCCTCAAAGGTATTCGTACCACTCCGAGTTACGGCGTTGATTCCTCCACCAGCAAAACCTCCTAACTTCACATCATAAGGGGCTAGTACTACCTGAATCTGCTCCAAGGCATCTGGGCTGATAGGAGAGATACCCGCTTGCCCTCCATTGGTACCAGAGTTGGCCAGGCCAAATACGTCGTTGTTTACAGCCCCATCGATGAAAATTGCATTGAAGCGGTTATTGACCCCAGAGAAAGAAATCCCTCCACTATTGGTCGCCCCATCATTGGCAACAGCTGCCTGAGGAGTGAGACGCAAAAAGTCATTGAATCCCCTACTAGAGGTAGGAATGGTATTGATTGCCTCTTCACTCACATAGGTTTCAGCACCCGTACGGTTTCCATCGAAAATGGCTCCAGAAGTAGAAGTAATCAATACCTCGTCTAAAATTACTTCACGCTCATCCATTTCCAAATTAACCCGGAATGTTTGTCCCAGCGTAAGGAATATCCCAGTTTCACTGGCTTCTTGGAACCCTACGTAGGTTGCGGAAACCTTGTAGGGCCCTCCCACACGCATGTTGGAAATTCTGAAGTAGCCATCTTCATTGGTAAGGGCGCCATAAGTGGATCCAGTAGGTTCGTGAACAGCCGTTACCGTAGCAGATGCCAGTGGATTTCCATCTTTAGAGAGGATCCTTCCATTCATCGTGGAAGTCGTAGTTCCCTGACCCCATAAAACATGATTTCCACCTATAGCCATAAAAGCTATAAGCATAATGCGTAAAATTGTTTGCATTTGTTTGGTTTGTTAGAAAATGTTAATGGTGTTTAATTAGCTAAATTGTTCCCCAAGTAGTAATGAAGTAGTATTTGTCTCTGGAATCTTGAATGAGATAGGTAAATTCTTACATCAAGATCTAACTGTTATCGCGGGCAAAATTAATAAATTGTTAATACTTTATACCTCTTCTTATTAAGAGAATGTTAATTCTTTTTGTTTTTGCTTAAAATTTAACATCAAAACAAGGGAAATTAGGACATAAATTTGTTGAGGTGTAGACTTTTTTCCTTCTTTTGAAAGAGCTTGTTAGCATCCTACATCGAATAAATAAATCCATATATCCTGTGAAACTTATAAGATTTGGCTCGCCTGGTGCCGAAAAACCAGGAATTTTTAAGTCGGGTGATCGTCTTGATTGCTCAAAATATTTTACGGATTGGAATCGATCTTTTTTTCGGGACCAAGGCCTTGAAGAACTGAAACGAATTCTTGCAAGCAACCAGAACGCTTTACCCCAAGTAGATGCATCAGAGCGTTGGGGGAGTCCTATAGCTCGACCTGGAATGATACTGTGCGTTGGCTTGAATTATTCGGATCATGCACTGGAATCTCAGATGGAGATACCCAAGGAGCCCATTATTTTCATGAAAGCTACCAATACCCTTGCAGGTCCTTATGATACAGTTACCATACCGAAAGAAAGCTCCAAGACAGATTGGGAAATTGAGCTGGGAGTAGTCCTTGAGAAGGATGCCAGCTATCTGGCAAATGAGGCTGAAGCTGAGCAGTATATTGCTGGCTATTGCGTGGTCAACGATTTGTCGGAGCG
>JBCCTX010000270.1:0-10546 GCA_039197765.1 Bacteroidota bacterium | reverse complement strand
TCCTTCTTTTAGCTTAGGTGCTTAACTCTGGTCCATAAAACCTATTGGGGGATTTTCGGAGAAAGGCGAGTAAAAATTCCCGATGTTGGGAAATAGCGTAACCAAGTCCGACTTTGCCACCCCATACCACAAGGCTAGTTCAGCAAAGTACTCATCCGTAGAAACAGAAGGAATCAAGACCCCTCCTCCTACATCGATATTGGTATGTAGGGCCAAGGTCGGGTAAGAGCCATAAATTTCTTTTCCCTTAACTTTGGAACCCATTACTAAAACATTCCCCCCCCATCCGTGATCGGTTCCATTGCCATTTGAGGTTAGGGTGCGGGCAAAGTCCGAGATGGTAAACGTTGTGACACAGTCTTCGACTGCCAACTCTCCCAAAGCAGTTTGAAACTCGCTCATGGCCTTACTCACGACTGCCAACATATAGTTTTGGTTGTTAAGTACCTCATCGTGGTGGTCCCAGCCATCATATCGGATAAAGAAGGTTTGGCGCTTAAGCCCCAGCTCCTTGCGTACCTTAATGGTCCGAGCGACCATACGGAGGTTTTGCGATAATTCTTCTGCCGAGAAGGTAGTAGACAACGTAGAATTACCTACTATAGAACTGAATAACTCATGGGTATTCTGACTAGCTTGGATGACATCTGCATAGGTCTTTTGGAAAATATCCTGGTATTGGGCCTCCATGAGACTTTTTACCGCTTCTGTACGGATCTGGTCAAAAGTAGAGTTACGCTTGTAGCCTCGAATTCCTTTACTCCCCGTTCTTGTAGGAAGAATGCTGTATTCTGAAGCCCTATTCCCTAACTGGAAAACATTTTTGCCTGAGAGAGAAATATTCATGGAGATATTTTGATTCGTATTGGCTGCTTGAACCAGGTCTGCCAAGCGTCCTCCCCAACCTGTCGGAGAATTGGTTTGGGGAACAGATGTCTGCCATTGCTGATCCTGATCGACATGAGAAAACAGGCCAAAAGGAAGTTGTGTGCCGTTTAAGTACCCATTCTTGGTAGTGGGTTGAACCAGGGTTCCCACGTTGCAAACCATAGCCAATTTCCCTTGGTCGAAGAGTGCCTTCATCTCAGGCATAGCAGGGTGTAGCCCTAGTTGCTTTTCCTTGTAGTTTGTAGGAGCAAGGCTTAACAAGCTGCTTTTAGTAAGGGCCTGATTGCTACGGGTTCGGGTGTACTCCTGGTAGTGTTCATCGCTTGTGGGTACTAGCATATTGAAGGAGTCATTTCCTCCTCCCAACATAATACAGACCAGTGCGCGGTAGTCCTCCGCCCCCCCTACATAAGGAGCATTCTGCATAGAGGCTGCATTCATGGATTGCAAGTTGAACAAAGTGGAAAAGAAGGTTGTGCTGCCTATTGCTGCGCAGCTTGCGGTGCCGAGGAACTGCCTACGGCTTTGTGTATTTTTAGGTGAAGTATCTTTCATTTTGTTAATGTTGAAGGGTGATTTTCGCCAGGGTGTTTTGTGCTGTTGGTGGAGGCAGGATTTGGGGGATGTAGACGGGATTTAGGAGATTAAGGAGGTAGGTTTGTTTTGAACTTTGAGATAGCTAAAAACATAGAAAACCTTATATAGAAATCCTGACAATCTTCTTTGTCCTATCTTTTCCCACCTTATCGTAGGATGGCATAGTCTGGAGAAATCATAATTAAGTACAATGCCATCCTCACCTGATCGAAGGAATCATCCAATCCTACAATCGCTTGTTCAATGATGTTCTTGGTTGAATCCTTGAGGAGTCCGTTTGCTAGTAGGATGTCCAAATGGTCGATTAGCTGTCGAGGACTATTTTCAGCAAGTTCTTCCTCGTAGAGGTAGTCCATAAAGTATTCTTCTTCAAAAACCTCCAACTCATCCAGCACCCAAGGCTCCTCCTCAAAGAATTCATCCATACAATCATCCAGGTAGGCCCGCCTCACCGCGAGCTTATCCATTTCATTTACCAAAGCGATAGAATTTGTTGAGGACATGAGTTGGAACTCGGGTGAAAACAGGTATTGCTGGGTGATAGGCCCTTGCGCTTGATAATCAGGCCGAAAGAAATTGAATACACTTGGAGCTTCTAAGGGGAGTTGGCCTAGGTTAGCATCGAGGCATTCGATTTCCAGAAAATAGTCTCCATTTCTATTTGCCGACAGTGGAAAGGCACGGAGATAGTTCATGTAGCGAACCAGCGGTTCACGTAGCTTCCCAAACAGGTATTGATCTGAAGTTCTAGCAATCCGAGCCTCTGGATCTAATAAGATGGCTTTAATTACCTGTTGAAAGTTATTTGTTTGGTCTGGATCGAATACACTCGCTACCCGACTCACGTATCCTGGACTGGGATTCGAGGTTGTAAGGAATTGGATTAGGGCCCTTGAAATAAATGGAGCTGTATTGGAATGATGAGATAAATGGTCCAAAGTCTGATTCAGGTCTTGCAAGCCTGTCTGTCCCGCAGAAAGAACCGTTCCTTTGAGCAATCGCTTTTCACTCTTATCGTGATGCTGGTCATACATCTTCATGGGATGGGTAAAAATCATAAGCTGAGAATATTCATCGAAGTCTACATCAATCCCTCTTCCAAATCGATCTTCTGGCGTTCCTGGACCAAGGCCCGTGAATACCTGGGCAAATTCTTTGATATCTGCATTGGTATAGGTAGGAATGAATTGTCCCTTTTCATCCAGTCTTCGTGTGCCATTGGGGTTGAGTTCCCAAAGCCCTATGCTAAAGAGCTGCATGATTTCCCTTGCATAGTTTTCGTCGGGGTGAATGTTCTTTTCAAGATCTGCCTTGGGATTGTTATAATGCGAAAGGAAAACGCCCATTGCTGGGCTGAAGGTAACATCCGATAGCAGGGTGCGATAGTTTTTAAACGCGTCTTCTGCCAGGGTTTCATAAAAAGTAGCTCCAATTTGACTGACGTCCTCAAAGAAATCTGAGTTGTTGTTGATGACCATGATCTGACTCCAAGTAAAAGCCATGCGGTTTCTCAGTAGATCCGGAGTGCTTAAGTTATGGTTAAACCAAGCTGCATGGAACCAAGGCTTGTACAGGTTGGGAATCAGCTCGGGATCTTCTTCTAATTCCTCTTCTTCTTCCTCCTCATCGTTGTACAATCTCCAGTGTCTGTACATCTCATCGATTATCGAAGGTTGAGGCAAATCAAATTGCTCGTCCAGCCAAGCTTCATAGCCCATGGCGGCTGTCATATGTATGGTAGACATATCTGCTCCGAAGGTGGACTGGGCTAGGAATCGAGAAGCATCTTTAAGCTGCTCAGGGTTTTGAATGGCAAAGCCATTTACTGTCTCAAAGGCAGATCCAGCGGAAGTAGAACTGCTTACTACCCGCATTTGCCGTGTATGTCCCGCACCAAGGTAATCGTAGTGTCGAAATTCCTGTGCGTTTAGCAGTAAGGGCCCACTTAGACATAGAAAAATAAACCAAACTTGTTTCATTGTTCTTCTGATTCTGGTTAAATAGTAGGTATTCACATGCTTGCTTGTGATTATGAAACAGGTAAGTCAGAGTTTACCCTGATAGAAACCGGAAAAATTCTCCTATTTCATCTCAGGATTACATAGTCAGGAGAAATCATAATGAGATACATGGCCATACGAACCCTTTCAAAAGGATCATCTAATTGGACAATCGCCTGCTCCAGGGTGGCCTTGGTAGAGGGCTTCAGAAGTCCATTTGCCAACAGGATGTCCAGATGATCGATCAACGCACGTGGATCTCTTGCTGCAAGGGATTCTGCATAGCTATAGTCCATAAAATATCCTTCCTCTAGGGATTCCAGTTCCTCCAGTATCCAGGGTTCTTCTTCGAAAAGTGTTTCGATGCACCCCTCCATGTAGAGCCTTCGGATCGCTAAGCGATCCATTTCATTGACCAGTGCTATCGAATTAGTAGAAGTCAGGAGTTGGAATTCGGGAGAGACGAAGTACTGCTGGATGATGGGCCCTTGCGCCTGATAGTCGGGGCGGAAGAAGTTGAATACACTCCGTGCTTCGAGGGGCAGTTGCCCTACATCATTGGCAAGGCAAACGAAATCCGTATCGAACACATAATCTCCATTTTCATTGGCGGCTAGAGGTAAGGCTCTAAGGTAGTTCATGTAGCGAACCAAAGGTTCGCGGAGCTTTCCGAATAGGTATTGATCTGAAGTTCTGGCAACACGAGCCTCAGGATCTAGCAAGATAGCCTTAATCACGCGCTGAAAGTTATCCGTTTCGAAGGGATCGAATACCTTCGAAACACGACTGACATAGCCTGGGCTAGGATTGGAGGTAGTCATGAATTGCATAAGCGCCTTGGAGATAAAAGGAGCTGTGTTGGCATGTCGAGCTAAATGATCCAAAGTCTGGTTAAGGTCTTGCATACCCGATTGGCCTGCTGGAAGAACAGTCCCTTTGAGCAAGCGCTTTTCACTCTTGTCGTGATGTTGGTCGTACATTTTCATAGGACGCGTGTAAACCGCCATCTTAGAATAACCTTCAAATTCTACATCTATTCCCAAGCCAAAGTAATCGTCAGGAGTTCCTGGGCCTAGGCCCGTGAAAACCTGGGCAAACTCTTTAATATCTGCATTGGTATAGGTAGGGATAAACTCCCCACTCTCATTTACTTTCCGGGTTCCATCGGCATTTAGTTCCCACAAACCGATGCTAAAGAGCTGCATGATCTCACGGGCATAGTTCTCGTCGGGGTGAATATTTCTATCGGGATCTGCCTTAGGGTTGTTATAATGCGACAGAAAAATTCCCATTGCAGGACTCAAGGTCACGTCAGAAAGTAAGGTGCGGTAATTTTTAAAGGCATTATCCCCTAGCATTTCATAATAGGTAGTGCCTATATGGCTGATTTCCTCCAAGAGTTCTGTTCCATTATTGATAACCATGATTTGGCTCAGGATAAAAGCCATTCGGTTTCGAAGCAGGTCTGGCGTAGTCAGGTTATGGTTGAACCAAGCCATTTGGAACCACGCTTTGAGCATATGATCCGGCAGAAAGCCGCGGTCTGCTCTCAGCTCCGGATCATCATTATACAAATTCCAATACCGGTACATCTCATCTAACATAGAGGGCTGAGGAAGGGAAAACTGCTCGTCCAACCAAGCTTCATAGCCCATTGCAGCTGTCATTTGGATCGTAGAAAAATCCGCGCCGAAGGTACACTGGGCGAGAAAACGCGATGCATCCTTCAGCTGCTCAGGATTCTGAATGATGAAGCCATCCACTGTTTCAGTGGAGGATCCGGTGGTAGAGGAGCTGCTCGTTACCAGGACCTTTCGGGTATGGCCTGCTCCAAGATAATCGTAGTGCCGATATTCTTGGGCATAGAGTAATACAGGTAAACAAATTAGGAGGGAAATACAGAATTGTTTCATAGATCGACTTTTGAGGGTTGTGTGAAGTATCCATTCACGTTCTCTATCGTCTATAAAACAGACTAGGGTCTGTATACCCTAATCGATGGAAGAAATTTTATTTTATTCTACCAGATTTTTCCAAAGTCTATCTTGATCTTACAGGGTTCTAAAGCCAATTCCATGTAAATCTCCCGGCCCTCACTTAGCAAAACATACGCTTCTTTTTTCAGTTGAAAAATGCTAACGGATTCTCTCTGAGGATCGATGATCACATAGAATGGTACCCGAACGGATTTATAAATTTTGGGCTTTGTATGTAAATCCTTTTTTAGGGTGGAAGGAGATAAGATTTCCAGTACTAATTGAGGAGTTTGTGTAACATATAGTTCATCATCATCTTCTCCACAAAGTATGAGTAGGTCTGGATGCAATACATTGTGTTTCCCAATTTTAAAGTTGACAGGCAGGAAGGCTTCACAATCGGGACAACTTTCTAAGGCTTCAGAGAAAAGGCGATATACCTTTCCATTAATGCGCTGATGTTTTTTACTCGGCATGGGAGACATGGCATAAGGGATGCCTTCAATAAGTTCCCATTTCCCTTCCCAGGTAGCCCAATCTTCCCATCCATACAGCGGAAGATCACTAGCTTCAATGTTACGGTCCCTTAGCGTCTGCATAATTCTCATTTACTGCATAAATTACGCATTTTATCCCTTGTAGTTGAACTCATACATAAATTTCCACCTTCTTCCTACCCTAGCCCTTCCAAAAAGGCCATTACTTCTTTTTTATAGCTGATTCCAATGGGAATCTGGATTTCCTTCCCTTCAAGCTCAATGTCATGGGCATTGAAAGCGCTGATTTTTCGGGTATTGAGGATGAAAGAGCGATGGACCCGTAGGAAAAAGGGAGGGAGTTTTTGCTCAAATTCTGTGATGGTATCTTTGGTTTGCACGCTTTTGTGGGGGAGGTGGATATACACATAATCCTTGATACTTTCAACGTAAAGCACTTCATCCAAGGCCACCTTTACCTGTTTCCGTTGAGAATTTACAAACAAGAAGGAAGGAGTAGGAGCGGGCACAACTAGTGTGGAAACTTCTCCTACATGGGATTCCCACTTTGCCAGAAATTTATTGACGGACTTAAAGAACCGACTAAAGGTAATGGGTTTGAGTAAGTAGTCCACCACATCCAATTCATAACTTTCCACAGCATAGTCTCGATAAGCAGTAGTGAAGATAATACTAGGGGGAGAAGGAAGCGATTTGACAAATTCAATTCCACTTAGCTCAGGCATTTGGATGTCTAAAAATATAAGGTCTACCTGCTGCTGCTTAAGGATCTCAAAGGCCTCCAACGCATTCCAGCAACTCCCTACGCAGGCCAATTGAGGAACTTTCTGAATGTATTGCTCAATCAGCTCTACCGCTAGCGGTTCGTCGTCTACAACCAAACAAGAGATAGGTTTTGTCATAGTTCTATTTCTAGCTGTACTTCGTATGAATCTGCCTCTTCCCTAATTTCCCAACTGTGTCTCTTGGGATAGGCTAATTCCAATTGTCGTTTAATATTTGCAGCCCCAATTCCCTTCTTGTACGCCTGCTTATCTTCCTGAGGATTTTTGGGTTTAGAGTTAAACACCCGGAAACTTAAGATACCCTTTTTTTCTATGAGGGTGATTTCCACTCTAGGATTAGAAATGGTTCCACTTGCACCATGTTTGAATGCATTTTCCACGATGGAGAGCAGTACTAGCGGAGCAACCCGCGCTTGGTTGTTTTCTAGCTCATGCTGAAAGGTCAGCAAAAGACGCTCGCCATAGCGAATCCGTTCCAATTCTATATAATGGGTCAATAAATTAATTTCCTTACTCACTAATACGCGATCCTCATTGCACTGGTATAGCATGTAGTCCAGGATTTCAGAGAGCTTTGCTACTACCTCTGGCGTTTGATCGGATTTCTTAAGGGCCAGTGCGTAGATATTATTCAGGGTATTAAATAGAAAATGGGGGTGTAACTGGGCCTTGAGGAAGCTCAGCTCAGCATTGATCTTTTCTTTTTGCAAGGTTTCGACTTGCTGTTTGTTCAAGGCCCAGTCCTTGATCATTTTGAGAAAGAGGAATACAATAGAGGTAAAGTAAACACGCGGACCGTAGAAAATCACAGTGATTTTGTATTCATGTAGAATCTGCCACAAGGATTCCTTAGGCGCTGAAGCACCCATGAGGGTTTCAGCAATATGGATGTTGTTGAAGCGATAGGCAATTGAAAATACAGAGAGGGTCAAAAAGAAAGAAAGCAAAAACTGGAAATACTTCTTCTTTTGCAGAAGCCTAGGGATTTGGTAGTAAACGAGCAGATAGGTAGCTGCTACTTTTAATGGAAGGCCTACTCCCCTGTAAACCAAGGATTCAATCACTTCTTGACTGATATACTCCGAGACGAGTGGAGCAGAGAATAGAGTTGCCAGCCAAAACAACACATGAACGAGCACTCGGTTTTGTAAAAGTTGGTCTAAGTATGTATATCGCTCTTTCATTATTTGCCTTATTTGGGCCTTGCCTCTCCCCTAAGTTGTAGGACCTTCCAAAACTAATACCTAGAGATACGTTCCCTTATCATCGTCGACAAATTTCGTTCTTTTGCAGCCGAATTCGCCATTTCAACCGTTATATTTTTTCTGACAGGCTAAGTCTTTCATACACCTTCCAGATCTTGCCATTCGCCTACCTATTTACACACTATCCACGCCTTCCGCCATATTGTGGAAAAAATCGAATTCCATGAAACACATTACATCATTTTTCACACTCCTGCTGGCCGTTAACTTGATTTGGGGCCAGGAAACTACAGAGCGCTTAACCATCCAAACGGATACCTTTACCAGTCAATCTGGCGTCAGTGTCATCGGTGAGGTAGGTTCTTTCAAGGTGAAAGAAAACCGAGCTAATGCTGATTCGCGATGGATATCCGTCGAATTCATCCGATTGAAATCTATTTCAACACTCAGGGGAATTTCAGGGCCTCCAAATTCAGGCCCTGCGCCTCTCCTCCCCCCTCTGAACGCCCCCCTTATCTACCTTGAAGGAGGACCGGGTTCTGCTTGTACCTGGCAGGCAAGCAATGATTATTATTTAGAAGGATGGCTTCCCTTTTTACAAGACCGAGATGTGATCTTGTTTGACCAACGCTGTTCTTCGCGGGATGCCAACCAAAGTGTATTCATTTGGCAGGAGGGCATGCCAGAAAATGCCCTGGTTGATGGTCAGGTTATGAAAGACTTGTACCGCAAAGTGGGCCAAGAAGCCCTCAAAGCTTATGAAGAGCGGGGGATTGACCTGGCGGGCTATACTACCAAAGAAAATGCTATCGATATTGAGGAGCTACGCCAGGCCCTTGGGCTGGAAAAACTCAACCTACTGGGATTCAGTTACGGCACCCATTTAGGGCAGGCATATATCCGCTATTTTGGTGAGCATGTGGAAAATGCTGTCCTGGTGGGGGCAGAAGGTTCTAACCACAACTACAAGCTCCCTTCTTCTATCGACATGCAACTTCATAAGCTCAGCCTGATGGTAGGATCCGATGCCAATTTATCTAAAGACGTACCCGATTTAGTAGGACTCTACAAGCGGGTCTCCCAAAAATTGGATGTAGAGCCGGCGGAAATAGAAATAATCAATGCGCTCACCCAAAAACCCATGAAACTCAAGATTGGCTCCTTTGGCTTACAAGGGCTGCTGCGCTACGATATTGGCGATGCTAGCGACCTACCTGTCTTTCCTCGCCTACTGTATAGCATTGACCAGGGAGACTATTCGCTACTTACTTGGTTTGCCCAGAAGCGCTTCCCCGCTTTCGGCATACATGGGATTGCCACTACGATGGACCTTGCCTCTGGCGCTTCAACGGCTCGACGTGCACGCATCGCGGCTGAAGAGCCCAGAAGCCTCTTCCCAGGTATCGTCAACTTTCCCCTAGATGCCTGCGAAGACTTCTGGCCTATTCCCGACTTAGGCGAGGCATATCGCAGCCCCCTTATTTCTGACGTTCGTACCCTTTTCATGAGTGGGACCCTCGACTTCAATACCCCTCCCTATCAGGCGGAGGAAATACGCTGGGGCTTTTCCAACAGCAGCCACATTATCGTAGACAATGCAGGACATGAGCAAATCCTTGCGCACCCCCAAGCCAAAGAAACGGTAGTGAAATTTCTGAAAGGGGAACATGTGGATGACATAGCTTTGTTTTATCCGAAGCTGCAATTTATCCCTGTCCAGGGAGATAGTAAGGAGTTGTGGCATCCCGCGATGGGAGAACGATAAGTCGCGGAAGGCAAGGATTTACCTTTTACTAAGGCTGTCTCAAAAGTAGAGATGGCCTCTTTTACTTATTCGAGGTTTTTACTCGAAAAAGCTGGGCCAACATCATCCAACACTTCGTTCGCTTTGACGGCAAGGCCTCCGATTCCCTCACCAAACGCATGCTATTTTTTCCCCGATATCACCAGCGAGATATAGTGAGAAAAATCTTAGATCACGCACGTAAACATGGAGTAGGGCATTCCTACCTCATCCAACATTCGGCAGGTTCTGGCAAGTCCCATTCCATTACCTGGGCAGCTTATCGGCTCATTGAATGCTACCCAGAGAAACCCGGGGTACCCGGCTCAAAGGGAATGGATACTCCGCTTTTTGATTCGATTATTGTGGTTACAGACCGTAGGTTGCTCGACAAGCAAATTCGAGAGAACATTGCGGACTTTTCAGAAGTCAAAAACATCGTTGCCCCTGCCTTTTCCTCCAAAGAACTCAAAGAGAGCCTGGAGCAGGGCAAAAAGATCATTATTACGACTATCCAGAAGTTTCCCTTCATCGTAGATGGGATTGCTGATTTAAGTGATCAATGTTTTGCTGTTATCATCGATGAGGCCCACAGTTCCCAATCGGGTACCACAGCGGGAAAGATGAATATGGCCATGGGAGCTGTGGATATTGATGAAGATGCCATTGACATACAAGACAGAATCCTTCAGGCTATTAGAGCTCGTAAAATGAAGGGCAATGCTTCTTATCTAGCCTTTACCGCCACTCCCAAAAACGCCACCCTAGAGCGCTTTGGCACCCAACAACCCGACGGCTCTTTTGAGCCTTTCCAT
>JBCCTX010000269.1:0-10589 GCA_039197765.1 Bacteroidota bacterium | reverse complement strand
GTTGTGGAGTGTTCTAAGCTCCGGGAGGTAAGGACGGGAAAGTTGTCGGGGTTCCAGGTCTATTCAGAGAACCTTGAGGGTTCCCCCTGTCTCATAGTGGATGATATATGTGATGGAGGTGGAACTTTTTTGGGCCTCGGGGAGGAATTAAAAAGGAAGGGGGCAGGAAACCTATACCTCGCGGTAAGCCATGGCATTTTCAGTAAGGGATTGGAGGAATTACAAAAAATATTTACAAAAATTTTCACTACAGACGCCTTTTCCACGATTTCCAATAGCCCTCAATTTCAGCAGATTCCCTTATCTGAGCTGTTGGGTGAGTAGGGATAAGATAGAGGTGAGAAAAGGAAAGAATGAGGTACGTGTTGTGGGAATAAACTAGTTCAAGATTTAAAGAAAAAAATGCCTTTGGCATTGAATACATAAATTAAAGAAATACTTATGATACCTTTATTATTAACAGACGGATACAAAGTAGACCACAGGAGACAATACCCTGAAGGAACCAGTCTGGTATATTCTAACTGGACTCCTCGAAAAAGTAGAATTAACGGAATAGAAGAAGTGGTTTTCTTTGGCTTGCAATACTTTATCAAAAAGTACATTCTGGAAGAGTTTCAACGCAACTTTTTTGACCAATCTAAATCAGAGGTGAGCAGAAAATATGCGCGGAGAATCAACAATTATTTAGGCCCTAATTCTGTAGGAGTTGCTCACATCGAGGCACTGCATGACTTGGGGTATATCCCGATGGTGTTCAAAGCTTTGCCTGAAGGGGTTACAGTCCCTATTCGCGTTCCTATGTTCACGATGTATAACACCCTACCAGAGTTTTTTTGGCTGACCAATTATTTTGAGACCCTGCTCTCTACGACCATTTGGCTGCCGTGCAACTCTGCCACTTTGGCTAGGCAGTACCGGAAGATCCTGGATCGCTATGCAGAAGAGACTTCTTCAGTCCCCGAATTTGTAGATTGGCAAGGGCATGACTTTTCCATGCGAGGAATGGCAAGCTTGGAGGCGGCTTTAATTAGTGGTTCCGGGCACTTATTGAGCTTCACAGGTTCTGATACGATTCCCGCTATAGATTTTCTAGAAACCTATTACAATGCGGACTCCGATCAGGAACTGGTTGGAGGTTCAGTTGCCGCAACCGAACACTCGGTAATGTGTATGGGAACGCTTAGCGGAGAACAGGAAACATTTAGCCGGTTGGTTACGGAGGTATATCCCTCTGGAATCGTCTCCGTGGTATCTGATACTTGGGATCTATGGCGGGTGTGTACAGAGTTTCTCCCCAACTTGAAGGAAGAGGTTCTCGCAAGAGAAGGGAAGGTCGTAATTCGCCCAGATAGTGGAGATCCCGTAGAAATCATCTGTGGAAATGCTAGTGGCCAATCGGAACCCGAACGCAAGGGAGTGATTGAGCTCCTTTGGGATATTTTTGGGGGCACCCTCAATGCCAAGGGCTTTAAGGAGCTAGATCCACATATTGGCGCTATTTACGGAGACAGTATTACCCTAGACCGGGCGGAGCGAATCTGTGAGCGCTTAAAGCAGAAAGGATTTGCCTCAACGAACGTGGTATTAGGTATAGGCTCTTATACCTATCAGTACAATACCCGAGATACCTTTGGTTTTGCAATGAAGGCGACCTATGGGGAAGTGGAAGGGCATGGACGTGAAATCTTCAAAGACCCCATTACAGATGATGGAACCAAAAAATCGGCGAAAGGCCTGATTAAAATTGTAAAAGAACAAGGAACCTATCGAATGATAGATCAGGTGAGCTGGGAAGAGGAGCAAGAGGGAGAATTGAAAGAGGTATTCCGAGATGGAAAACTTCTGGTGGATGAGAGCTTGGCGAATATTCGCACGAGGATGCGTGCAGTGGTGGTTGAGGGATGAATAAGACCTTTAGGATTACAGTCGTTTTATCCTTACTGCCAAAAGTTCTCCTGTCTTGGGAAGGTCAAGTTGGGTTTTCAGCCCGGCTTGGCTTTCCAATTTTCCGCTTTTCAATTCCATTCCCGTAAGTGGAGAAAGAATACTATAGCTATACTCACCAGGTGAAACGTCGAGTTGCAGTTTATTTCCCAAATTCCCAGAAAGAATAATAGCGTACTGCTTTCCTTTTTCGGAAATGGCGTGCCATTCCCTTCCAGGAGCCTGGTACACACAGATTGGGTCGGGTTGCATTTTGACATAGTCAAGGGATTGCATGAATGTGGCGAGGTAGCCCAATTGCTTTCGCAGGGCAGGGCTTCCACCTCCAGGTGCCTGATTTAGCCCTGTCCCGTCTTCTTTCCCTACAAAAAAGGAATAGTCAAGGTTATTAAAGGTCGCTCCCCCAGAGAGGAGGAATTGCCAGGCTTGGCGGAGATAGGTAGTATCTGAGCTTCCAGCAAATCCTGATTCATCAAACCCTATGGGGCGGTCCCAGGCATAGTTCATCCCAATGGTTTCAGGCCATGCATAGTGGAAATTTAAAATGGAGATATTGGGATCAACTTCCGTTAAGGCATACTTAAAGTTTGTATAATTCTGTGCAATGAGGTGTTTTTGAGGAAGGTTTTTTTCGGTATCTACGATTACTTGTGCTAGGGCTTTTTGCCATTCAAGTGAAGCTTGTGATGCCTCTTCTGCCCACTTAAACCAGTCTCCCGTACCGGGTTGAGGCTCCAGGGTGCGCAAGATACGAAGGACCTTTTGAGGATCATCAGACCAGGGTTCGTTTTGTAATTCATAAAAGACATTGTCGTAAGAACTGAGTTCCTTAACTATTTTTGCTACCATGCTTTTTTGAAAATGAAAAATCCCCCCATTGTCTAAGGTATTGGCTTTTTTCCAGTCCACATTTGAGGTGATAGGGTTTATATTATTTTTTGGGTTGAAGGGATTGCGTTCCCAATTTGAGTCTTGGTAAATGGAGGAAAAAAGGGTAACCTCAACGATGATATCATAGGTACCTGCTAGCTCAACAAATGCCTTCAACCGACTAAAATAGTCTTCCTCCCATTGTGTAAGGTCAAACTTGGACTCTCCTTCATATTGTCCAGGCTCGTCTACCCGTTTCCAGGGGGCCAAAAATTTCCCAGAAGAAGGTGCTAGGGTATTATTACCAATTCCAAAGGCTCCGGGAATCTCTACATAGCTACCCGTGAATATCCGAGTATAGTTCATTCCTTCTTCATGTAAGGTTTTCAGATAGGTCTGGTAATCGAATGCTGTATTTATAACCGCCCCGTAATGCTCCGCAGAAGAAATTAATACCGTGGGCTCCCCTCGGAAAGAAAAATAGTGCGGATTTTCAGGGTGTAGTTGGAATATTTGCTGAGACCTAACCCCATATCCAGCTAAAAAAAGGAAATAAACGGTAATGGAACAGGTGTGGTATAATTTCATGGAAAGCTGTCAGTTGATAGTATTGATTTGTGTTTACCGGTTCTACCAATTCATGAAAGAATGAAGGTAGAAGTAGAAGACATTGGAAAGACTTAGGGGTAAAAAAAGCGACTATCAAACACAATAACAATAATTTACTGCAATTATTTAATTCATAAAATTGTATTTTACTATTTTTGGACTTAATTTTGTCTTACAAATAGGCTATTCTAATCAATCGATATGTTTGGATTTATTAGTGACCTCTTTGCTCTGGAAAGCTTTATCCCAAAAATTAAGTACTTTTTAAAGGAAAAAAACTACAATCAACTATATGTATATATCAATCGCACAGCATGGTATGTAGACGCTTCTGCTTTACTCACCTGCTTAGCAATGCTTGAAGAACATAGGATACTATTGAATTCCTTTATCTGGGCTACCCCCATTGTTATTTCTACTGATAGCCATTCGACCGATGAGGATTATACTATAGAAAGTCTATTTGAATCGAATCTATCAGAAAATTCTCGGAGACAGTTCATACCTAATCCTAAGTATCAACGCCTAATGGCCTACAGAAAAAATGTTTCTCTCTCTATTAAAACCATTAAAGAGAGCCTTGAAATACTTTGAGAATAGGTATACCCGTGAACGCGTCAATTCAAGTCATCTCATATTGGGATGACTTTTTGCTTTTCAATGAATTTCCCAATGGTTCAAGTTTTCTATTTCTATCATCCACTCACCGAAAGGTTTAGGCTTTTCATCGATAATAACCGTTCACTCATTGAATACGACTAAATACCAAAATTATATATTCTGTTTTTCGTATTATATGTATATTCGTATATAGTTTAAAAGAAGTGTTCGATGTCATCTAGTAAATACTTAGTGGAATTATAAATACCTACTATTAGTTTTATTTTAATCTATGGCCTCATTAAACGCCCAGAACTGGGCATTGGGTACGCGTCTAGCTGCCCACCTGCTTCGTCGATGTTCCTATCATTACACCCGTGATCGAATCGACGCCCTTTCTCAACTGACAGCACCTCAGGCGGTTGCCGATATACTTCAGGCTATGCCGAGTCCGACTGTTGCAGGTCCACCAACCATTACCAAGGCTAATACCCTCGGCTGGTGGATGTATGAAGCATTGCAGGATACTACTATCCACCATAAAATGACTTTCTTCCTGCATACACTCTTTGTGGTCGACTTTCAGCAAGACCAGGAATTCAACTTCCAACATTTACGCTTACTCGATTTTTATTCCCTAGGAAATGTGAAGGAGTTTGCAAAGAAAATGTGTCTTGACAACCGTATGGTAGTTTACCTAGACAGTGACTCCAGTAACTCTGGAAATCCCAATGAAAACTTTGCGAGGGAATTTCTTGAGTTATTTACAATTGGCAAGGGGAATCAGGTAGGACCGGGTGATTACACAAATTACACAGAGCACGACGTTCAGCAAGCAGCCCGAATTTTTACAGGCTTGCGAAAAGATGATAGCTTATCCATTTTGGATGCGGACACAGGCATTCCACGGGCAAGTATAGATTTCTCCTCCCATGATACAGGGGATAAAACCTTTAGTTCCGCCTTTGGAAGTGCTGTGATTACAGGGGCTAGCTCAGAGTCGGATGTAATCCGCGAGATCAGCGATTTTGTAGAAATGGTCTTTGCACAAGATGAAACGGCGAAGCGTATTTGTAGGAGAATTTATCGATTTTTTGTTAGCCCAACCCTTAGCGATGAAGTAGAGACGGATATCATTACACCCTTGGCAAGTGCACTGAAAAGTGGAAATTATGAGCTCCAGCCCATTTTCAGTACGTTGTTGAGTAGCATACACTTCAATGACCAGGATGATGCAAATAATCGCGATGAAATGGTTGGGGTTATGTTCAAGTCTCCATTAGATCTGGTGTTGCAGACCTTGTCTTTCTTCAAGGTTCCCATCCCAGATCCCGTATTAGATGCAACAAATCACTATACCACCTTTTTCGAGGAATCTGTCCAGAAAATTATGTTCGAGCCTGCAGGCTTGTTTCTCTTTGAACCAGAACTCGTAGCAGGATACCCTGCATATTATCAAGGACCGGATTATTCGCGAATTTGGTTTAAGACTTCTAGTGTGGCCCCTAGGTATCAGGTAGCCGAAATGCTTACGACAGGAACAAAGGTATCTGAAACAGGAGGAATGGGAGGATCTATTTTGGATATGGTTGCCTATGTCTCTCATCCCAGCCATATTTCTGATCCTTCGAATGCGTACCGAATCGCGACAGAACTTCTTCTTTATGTATTTGCAGAATATCCACAAACGGACCGTTTCGATTACTTTTTGCATACCGTTTTCCTCAACCAAATCGATCCGGAGAATTGGACCCGAGAATGGGAGGACTATCAGTCCTCTGGGGACGCAACCGAAGTGAACATACAGCTCAATACCTTGATCACCGCACTTATTGCAAGTCCCGAATATCAACTCTTATAAAATAAAACACGCCAAAACTGCCTTTATGAATCGTAGAAAATTTCTCAGGTATACCAGCGCTTCAGCCACAGGCGCTCCTTTATTGCTCAATTCTATACGTGTTCAAGCATTTGACAATCCCAGCATCATGCAGTCACTCGACTGCACTTCGCTCAAAGAGCGTGCATTGGTTGTCATCAGGCTTTTTGGAGGAAATGATACCTTAAATACCCTTGTACCGATTAATCAATACAGTACCTATGCGAGTTTGCGTCCCACCCTTAGGGTACCCGATAGTGGAGCCGGAGCCTATGTCAACTTGGACTCCACCTTATCGATTGCAGACCAGGTAGGCTTGAACCCCAATATGACGGGGTTCAAAGACCTGTATGACCAAGGGCTTGCTAGCTTTATCCAAGGAGTGGGGTATGATAATCACAGCCGTTCTCACTTTAAGGCTGCAGATCTGATGCTTTCTGGTGGAGATAGTACAGAGGCTTTATACGAATTGGAGTCTGGCTGGGCAGGGAGGTATCTCGCGCATATGTATCCCGGACTAGCAGGGTATTCCTCTCCGATTATGCCAGATCCTTTGGGAATCCAAATGGGCATTATGGATTCCTCCTTTGCCTTCAAGTGTGAGAACCTGCAAACCCATGTAACTATGGGAAATCAGGATGAACTGAATTACTATTCTTTGATTTCAGGCATAGGAGGTGCATTGACGCCTACTTTTCCCGATTCTGCCTTTGGCAGAGAATTGTATTTGGCCAACATGGTCCAATCTAGTACTTCCAACTATACAGAGCGTATCAACTCGGTCTTTGCAAGTGGGAGCAACGTAAAAACCTATCCTGATACCTCGCTTAGTAACCAACTCAAAACGGTAGCGCGATTGATTAGTGGAGGTTGTCAAACCAAAATCTACTGGGTGTATCAGGATGGCTTCGATACCCATGCAGATCAAGATAGTGTCCACGATAATTTGTTATCAGATCTGTCTCAATCCATCAAAGCTTTTCAAGATGACTTGAATAGCTTGGGTATTGACGACCGTGTATTAACTGCCACAGTTACAGAATTTGGGCGTAAAGCTGAAGAGAATGGAAGTGGAGGTACGGATCACGGAACTTCCAGTTCTATATTTTTGTTTGGCAAAGGGCTAAAAGGAGGAATGTATGGAACCAATACAGACCTGAGTAACCTGAATGATGGGGCTCCTCTTCTTCCTCAATATGACTATCGACAAGTACTTGCTACGATCCTACAAGATTGGTTGGGGGCAGACACTGATGCACTTACTGCTACAAAATTTGAGGGGTATGAAAATCAAAAACTCGACCTTATCGAAACCAATTTGGTTGCAGACCCCAGTGTGGCTTGTGCACAAACCCAACTTACCATTGGAGAGGTGGGAAGTCTTACGGAAGTTGTTCAAAAGCGGAAAAGACAGTGGCACAAGGTGATCCTAGATCGGGTCTACGAAAATCCAGTTGTCATTATGGGGCCCGCTTCGGCACACGGTGGTCAGCCATTCAGCATTCGGGTAAAAAATATAACCAATAACAGCTTCAAGTGGCAGGTGGACGAATGGAATTATTTGGATGGTGGCCATGTAGCTATCGATATTTCCTATATGGTGGTCGAAGCAGGAGTCCACTTTCTCCCTAATGGGAAGCAGTTGATTGCGGGTATAACCGACAACATCATTAATCATAAATGGACAAATATTGTCTTTCCTAAGTCTTTTGATTCCAAACCCTTAATACTTACACAGTGCAGCTCATTTAAAGGAAGTTCTGCGGTTGTTACGCGCCTTTCGGGAATTACCAACACTTCCTTTGGTGTAAGGTTGCAAGAGGAGGAAGGTAATAATGGAACCCACTTAAAAGAAAGTGTATCCTGGGTAGCCATGGAACCTGGAACTTTCGATGACTGGTTGATGGGAGAGGGAGGACTGACCAATGAGGTGGTATCCCATAAAAAGCATACCCTGGATTTCTCTCGAGCCTACAGTGATGCGCCGGCTCTATTTGCCTCAGTTCAGACCTTTAATGGGGGCGACCCCATAAATATCCGGTACAAAAGCCTGGAATCAGAGAAGGCTGTCATTTGGTTGGAAGAAGAAAAATCCCAAGATCAAGAAATTGGGCATTGGAATCGGGAAAGCGTAGGATTTATTGTGTTTGATAAACCTGGGCAGATTTTAGGAGATACTTCGCTTGAATACAATCCCGCGGATTCTCCCACCTTCCGATTAGCTGAGGGAGAGATTATAGAAGATCAAGATCAACCCTTTAAGATCAATTGCTTTCCCAATCCTTTTATCAGTGATTTCTTAATTGAAATGAAATATGCACCAAGTAAAAAAGCGAAAGTCGAAATTCGGAATATCCTAGGCGAAGTCTTACATACAATTGAAGATGTGAGGAGTCGTGATATGCTCCGTGTTTACGCTAAGGATTTTGCGAGGGGACACTACGTTATTCGGGTTGTATCGGGAAGTGAGGTAGATACTTACAAAATTCTGAAGAAATAGCGCAAGTTGAATAGTGAATTCATCCCTGGCCTATTGCGGTCAGGGATTTTTTATTTGCTTCCAAGTGCTAAAAAGCTCCTGAACAATTTCGGGATGCTTTTCTGCTAGGTCGTTTTGTTCTTGAAGGTCCTTGGAAAGGTCATATAGTTCTAAGCTACCCTGGGGAGAATTTCTCACGATCTTCCAGTCTACCTTGCGCAAGGCCATTTTTCCCTTAAACGACCAAAAGAGAAAGGGATGGGGATTCCCAGAAATTTGGTTTTCCAGGAAGGGAAGAAGATTTACACCATCCATACGATCAGAGGAAGTAGGTCTATTTGCTGCAGCTGCGAAGGTGGGGAAAAGGTCTAAGGATATAATGGGGTTCTGGTATACTTCTCCTCTTGGAAGTTGTTTCTTCCACTGCATTATAAAGGGGATACGTATTCCCCCTTCATAGTATCCCCCCTTACCTCCTCTTAGGGGAAGGTTGCTAGAAGTGAGTTCTTTGGTAGGACCTCCGTTGTCGCTCAAGAAAACGATAAGCGTATTTTCTTCCAAGCCTTCTTTTCGGAGCTTGTCCACTATTTCGCCCACGCTGTCATCTAAATTAGCGAGCATTGCTGCAAATATCCTCCTGTGAATGTCTGGAATATCGGCAAATCGATTCATGTAGGCATCTGCTCCTTGCAAAGGACTATGAACCGCATTGTATGCAACATAGAGGAAGAAGGGTTTGTCCTGGTGGCGATCTATGAAATCTACTGCTTCTCGGGTAAGGGCATCGGTAAGGTATGCTGTCTCTAAGACAGGATGGCTCCCCCGAAGAATGGGGTTGTTGGCATCATAGTCGGGCTCATTATGCCCCATGTGTGTACTGTAGATCATTTTTCGATCCGCAGAAATCCAGCGACCCTCTCCTCCTCCTGGGAGGACCTTTCTCCTCAGCATGGTGGTGACCCCTTCATGAGGAGGGGGCACGAAATAGTGTCCCTCATGTAGAAATCCAAAGAATTCATCGAACCCCTGCCTGTAGGGGTGATATTTGAACCGTCCCCCTTGGTGCCATTTGCCAATAATCCCTGATACATAGCCTGACTCCAGCAGGTATTCTGCTAGACTTTCTTCTTCAAGAGGTAGCCCTAGATTGGGATCATCATTTTGATATCCTACAAGGTTGGATTCATATCCAAAGCGGTGGGGATACCGCCCCGTAAGTAAGCCCGCACGAGAAGGGCTGCAATACGAGTTGCATACGTAGCCTTGGGTAAAGCGGATTCCATTAGCAGCAAGTGAATCTATATGAGGAGTGGGAATGTCTGTATTGCCCTGACAACCCAACTCAGCGTAGCCCAAGTCATCTGCGAGAAGGAGAAGGATATTGGGAAGCTTTGTCGTTTGTGCATAGGTAAGGGTTGGGAGTAGGATAAGCCAAGAGAGAAGGGCGTATGTAAGAATCAAATTAATTTTGATAGATTGATAATTCATAAAAATGTACTTTACATTTAATATAAGCGTTCAGTAGATGAATTCATCAGATTCTTCAAAAGATAAAGAAATACTGCCTTGTTTCCATCTTAGTTATACGCTCTTTTACTAGTCCTTACTTTCTTATCCCGAGTTGCCCCAGGCTAGGTCTCATAGTGAGTGGGCCACCTTCGTATCGGGCAATAAGATTTATTCTGTTGCGGGAATTGATCACTCGCAGAATCCCAGGGGGCAAGAAACCATTTCTTTCCCTACGCTTACTGCTTCTCGAGACTCTATCAACTGAAGCCACTCAATAACCTACAAGCCCTTCATTGTGGTGGTATTGATGGAATGGCCTCATCAATAACCTCGATTTCAATCAATGGAAGCAAAACAGTGCTGCCGTCAACCAATACCTCAGTATCGATATGGATGGAAATGGAATTGTGAACACTCTCGATTTTAATCTATGGTCAGGAAATAGATCAAAAGTGGGAAATGAGTTTATCCAACCCTAAGCTCATTAGGTTTCTATTTTTCGGGACCGGATTAGAGAGGTATAACGAAGGATCCATTAATTTTCACGGAAATTTATTCCAATAATATATAATTTTAATTTATATAACCATTCATACATTGGTTGTAACCATTCACCTGAATTTATTTATGAGAAAATAAATTTTACCTACCTTCAACTCTTGAAAGGGCAATAATCCTGGATTACAAGAGCAAGGG
>JBCCTX010000268.1:0-10597 GCA_039197765.1 Bacteroidota bacterium | reverse complement strand
GAGGTATGAGGTATGAGGTATGAGGTATGAGGTATGAGGTATGAGGTATGAGGTATGAGGTATGAGGTATGAGGTATGAGGTATGAGGTATGAGGTATGAGGTATGAGGTATGAGGTATGAGGTATGATAGGTGTACTTTGATCTCCAATCAGAGGTTACTATGGACTATTTAACTATGGACTATCCAATCGGTTACTACGGACCACCGACCACCTTACCACGAACCATTCAGTAATAGACCCTTTCCTATCGCACCTGATAGGTTCCTCGGCCTATGATCTCTTCTTTGAGGTATACGCGTACTTCTTGGATGCCCTTTCCAGGTGGGTCGTCAAAAGTTATAGGCATACAGACCGTTTTCTCGGCACCGTCTAGGCGAACATTTTTCTTTGCGGTGAAAAAGCTTTTGCCTCCATTTACCAGAAAGGTGTTTTTAGACTCTGGGGAAAAATGTACGATCCCGTTCCCATCTGTATATACCAGGAAAAGGTCGTAATCGCCAATTTCAATGAAGCTTTCCTGGATTTCAAAGCAGATGTCCATGGAGGTAAGATTGGCTGCGGCTACATCCACTACCTGAACCCGACCACCTGTGCTTGTATTATAGAATGCAAAGTTTTCCGCGTCTGGAAGTTTGCTAGAATTACCCACTGTTTCGGTTGCAACTTCAATACTTAAGCCCAACTGCTTACGCATGTCCTGGTTTTCTTTTCGCAAGTTCGTAGCATCTACACTGATGCTGTCTATAACATTTTGCTGGACTTTCACCTGAGCCAATAAATAATCCATTTCATTTTCTTGGATCTGGTTCAGTTGGGCTTCCATCTGAGCCACTTTATCTTCCAACCGTGCAATGGTCTTTGCATCGACAACTTTGCCACGTTTTAGCTGTTCAATCTGCTTTTTCAAATTGGCCAGCTCAATTTTTCGTTGCTTCAACAACTGATTTCTCACCTCTACTTGCTCCTCCCTTGCTTCAAACAATACTTCTAATTCTAACATTTCCTCTTCTGTTTGGTCAAGAAGAGAGGTAATTTCATCCACTTTTTGCTCTGCGGCTTCCCTCCCCTGCTCCACTTTCTGGTTACTGTAAGCTAAAAAGCTCACCAGTCCCAAGAGCAATATTGCTCCGGCGATAATAACGTTCCTTAATGCTTTACCTTCAAACATGAGAAATACAGGATTTAGGCTCGAAAAAATCAAATAGCTGCATACAGGCAAAAATAAACTTGCTTCGTGAATAATAAAAAGAACAAATTGTAAATCTTTATTCCTATAGAATGTAAGAAATACAGCAGATTCAAACCTCTCTTTAAAACGAATTTATTTGGCCTTGTATTATTCTCGAAATGCTTTTTTTAAAAATCCTTTTCTTTTTTTGGCTCAGATTACTATTTCTATGTATTTAATTCCTTGGATCGCTTTTCAGCAGCTTCTAGTCCAACGCCAATCTTCTGCTTCAATTCTTGTTGATGAAATTGAGTCAAAGCCGCTTCTGTAGTTCCCCCTTTTGAGGATACTTTTTCTATCCAATCGGAACAAGAAAGGTTATTTTGTTTAAGTAATTGAGCCGCACCCAAGAAGGTCTGCTCTACTAATAATTGGCTTTCCGACTCAGAAAATCCCATTTCCACGCCTTTGGAGATCATCGCATCCATAAAGAAAAACACAAAGGCAGGTCCACTACCAGAAATAGCTGTAGCAGCGTCCAAGAGTTCTTCCCGTGGCGTATAAATGGCCTTACCGGTAGTATTCAACAGGTTCTGGGCAATAAATAGGTCTTTCTTATCAACTGCTTGTGAAGTAGTAAACACCGTCATCCCTAACCCAATCTGCGCAGGCAAGTTGGGCATAGCTCGAATAATTTTTTCCACTTTGAGGTAGGTATGAATAGCTTGAGTGTCTATCCCTGCCATAATGGAGAAAATCAGTTGATCTTTTCGGAGATATGGTTCAATGGTCTGAGATAATTTATCAAAATCTTGGGGTTTCACACTCAGAACAATGACATCCATTTCAGCAATATAAGGTCCAGGAATTATATATAAGGGATGGACAGATAATCTTTGGGTTAATGCCTGCTTCTCAGACAAATGATCCAGAAAGTAGAGATCTTCCTTCCTGATCACATGGGATTTTATGAACCCTTCCCCATACGTGAGGCCCATATTACCTGCGCCAATGATGAGTATCTTCATGAATCAGTTGTTTATTTCGATCCCAGTAGAACGAAGGTGATCCCAAAATTCTGGATAAGATTTTTGTACCACATCAGGGTCCTCGATACCCAGTCTGTCCTGCTTCATTACCAAAGGAGCAAAGGCCATCGCCATGCGATGATCTTCATAGGTGTGCACAGGTAAGTGAGCAGGGGTGAATGTCCCTTGGACCAGGAAGTTCGTATCGTCATCAGATTTCATAGAAACACCAAATTTTTTGAGCTCATTCTGCAAAGCAGCAATGCGATCAGTTTCCTTGATACGAAGGGTATGGAGTCCTGACAATTGTAGGGGTTTCCCAGTTGCGGCACTTACTACCGCCATGGTTTGTGCCAAGTCGGGGAAACTTGTGAAATCTACGGCAAATACACTTTTATCTGGCAAAGGGTGTTTTGTCAGTAAAACTCCGTCCTCACGAAAATCAGACCGAACCCCAAAGTGCTCCATGAGTTCTGCAATCTTAGCATCTCCTTGTCGCGAGACCTTGCGCAATCCTCTGAGTTTGACCTCAGCTGCCTCCGAAAGGGCTACCATACTGTACCAATAGCTCGCGCCCGACCAGTCAGACTCTATGGTATAGGGCTGAGGCTGATAGGGTCTGTGGGGAACAGAGATTGTATTTTCTTCCCAGGTGGCTTTTACACCAAAGAATTCCATTAGGCTGAGGGTCATTTGGATATAAGGCCTAGAAGTAACACTGCCTACCAACGTTAATTCCAGCCCTCCAGGTAAAACAGGTCCTACCATGAGCAGTGCAGAAATGAATTGACTACTTACATTTCCTGGTAAACTTACAGCTCCCCCTTTAATCCCTTCTCCTTTGCTGACAATATGTAGGGGAGGAAAACCATCTTGCTTCCAGTATTCAATTTCCGCCCCCAAAGACCTCAGGGCATTCACCAAAATCCCAATAGGTCTTTTGCACATGCGGGGAGTACCCGTAAGAATTTGATCCCTCCCCACTGCCGCACAATACGCAGTGAGAAACCGCATGGTAGTTCCCGCATCAATTACATCCAATACATGGCCTTCGGATCCTAGCAGACGAATCATGGTCTGGGTGTCCCTGGCAGAAGAGAGATTACTCAATTTAGAAGCGGGGTTACATAAAGCCTGGATGATCAAGGCTCGGTTACTTTCACTCTTTGAGGAGGGTAAAGGGATCGTTGCCTGTAATTTTTTTTGGGGTGCGCTCAGCGATATCATAAAAAAACTTTCAACCTTCTTAAAAATGCTTCAAGAAAACAGAGGGAAATTTAAGGATCTTTTACTTATAATGAGAGAAGAAAAAGTTGTGTTGGGTGTGTTTACCATTTTCATAGGGTACAAGACCCCGATTTTGATAAACAAATGGCTTATATCCCAATTCCTTGAGAAATTCCATGCAAGCTCTTCTGTTTTCGTTGTCCCAGAGTTCCATGTATAAAAGAGGCTTACAACGCTTCAAAAGTTGGGACGCCCCAATAAGCACATTAAACTCAAAATTCTCAACATCCATTTTCATTGCATGGATTTCCGCATGAGGGAATAACGCATCCAAGGTTCTTTGAGAAACGTGAAAGGACTGATACGGGTGTTCATATCCTTCAATCTGTGGATGGTGAACATGGCTGAGCCCTTGCATACGAACTCCCCGAATAATGGGCATCCGCATTTCCAATTCTCCCATTTCATTTCCTACAGCAGAGGGTATTACCGAAACGTTATTCAGCTTGTGAAAGCGAATCATCCGATTTAAAGCCTGGATATTATTTGGTATGGGTTCAATTGCATAAATACTCCCTTCTCTACAGTGTTTTGCCAATAATGAGGTCATAATCCCAATATTTGCCCCCACGTCCAACACATTGTAATGGGGCTTTAGCATGCGTAAAAAGTGATTAAAGTGACCTTCTTTTGAATTCCAACGTAGGGTTTGCTGAATGAATAGAGAAAAAACGAATAGATAGTTTTCAAACCCCAACAGTTTTTGAAGTATGCTTTGAAGAAACTTTTTGCCCGTGTCCAACATTCTCAAAGGATTCGTATTTTGCCGAGCCAATATACTACTATGTGCTTGATTTTATTTGCCTATAAGAGCCATCCTACTCATAAATTAATCCTAGCAACCAACCGGGATGAGTTTTACAAAAGAGATACCCGTACAGCCCACTGGTGGGAGGACCATCCAGAGGTCCTGGGTGGAAGGGATCTTCAGGCAGGAGGTACCTGGATGGGCATAAACCGCAATGGACGTTTCGCAGCCTTGACTAATTACAGGGAACCGGGAAACTTACAGCCGAATGCGCCATCTAGAGGAGACTTGGTAAAGGATTACCTAACCAGTAACCTATCACCAGATGTATACTTGCACACAATCAATGGAGCAAATTACAATGGATTCAATCTATTAGTGGGGGGTCCGGATGCAATGTGGTGCTATTCCAACCGAGGGTATGGACCACAAGAATTACGTCCAGGCATTTATGGGCTGAGTAACCATTTACTCGATACGCCTTGGCCTAAGGTAGAAAAAGGCAAGCAACGCATGGCAGAATTTATTGAAGGAAATCCTCTCAATCCCCAAACAGCTTTCAACTTTTTGAACGACCCCCTCCTTGCTCAGGATGAAGAACTCCCCCAAACAGGTGTACCCCTTGAATGGGAGCGCCTTCTATCTGCAATGTTTATTACGAGTCCCGCCTATGGTACTCGTGCATCCACAGTTGTGCTAATCGATAACGAGAATCGGGTGTTTTATGGGGAAAAGTCCTATGTACCTCAAAAGGAATCTTTTCATGAATTTGAAATAGGGGCTTAGCTATCTAGTAGCCAATCTGTGCGAATGCTTGCTTCCATGCATTTAATACCACAAGGCCATGGCACATACCTACTTGTTCCATACTTTAAACTCTGACACCTCTTTCAAGGTAGCTTCCCAATCGCCTCTAAATCCTATAGCCCGATCATCAATGAAAATATCAGCCATAGGCTTGCCAAATGTCCAAATTTTATCAAATGGGAGTTCGTGGGCTTTCATGTAGACTTCTATCATCTTCTTCTGATCTTTATCATCCTTATGGAAAATCTTATTGGTACGCGTAGTGAAAATGTAGATTTTATGTCCCTGTGCCTTCAACTCTGTTAAGGCTTCTTTTACTCCAGGAACAGGAGGATCATAAATTTCGCCTCCATTCCACCCCTTGGAATACCCATGGATGACCCCATCAAAATCAACTGCAATTTTCATATATTTTTAGATTATAATATTTAAAAATCAAATTTTGTCTAAGTTCTGCAAACAATTTGCTCAATTTTGGGTAGTAAAATGTGATGTTTGTGGAATTAATGCAACCCCATTGCTAAGCTTTCTCATTTTGTTCTCTTTCGAATACTAACTCCGTACCTTTAATGGAATTCATTCTCAAGAATCGGCGCTATCTGTTCATTGCCATTTGCCTGTTAACCCTTTTCATGGTGTATGGACTTTCTTTTTTGCGGATCGATTTTAGTTTCGATAGTTTTTATCCCAAAGAAGACCCTGAATACAAATACTACGAGGCCTACCAAGAGCTGTTTTCGGAGGAACAGAATTTTGTTATTCAAATTGCTGTAGAAAGTCCCCACAAGGATGTATTCAACAGGTCCTTTGTACAACGCATCGACAGCATGTTCGATGCGATGGAGCAACTCAGCGGAGTCGACTCCATGTTTTCCGCCACAAATGCAAACTACGTTCGAAAGCGAGGGTTGGGCTTTTCTCAAAAACCGTATTTTGAATACGATACAGAGGAAGCCCTCAAGAAATCCCAAAAACGTATACTCAAAGATTCTACCTTACTCGGATTCTTGGTCACGAACGATCTCAAACACCTATGTGGCTTTATTATCATAACGCCAGAGCTGTTTGATGCCCCTGAGCGCGATGTGCTTCACGATGAATTAGTGGACATGTTGGATAAAAGTGGCTTTGAGTATGTTATAACAGGAATTCCAGTGATACGGACCCGTTATACCCAGAAACTGGCCCAGGAGCTTATTATGTTCGTCTCCATCTCCGTAGTATTGATTGTTCTGGTTTTATTTCTCATGTATCGAAACCTCTGGGGGATCATTATCCCCGTATTGGTAATACTAAGTTCTTTACTATGGATTACAGGGACCATGGGCTGGGGCGGACAACCCATTAATCTGATTAATAATCTGCTTATCCCCATTATTTTCGTGGTAGGGATGTCAGATGTGATCCATCTGATCACCAAGTACTTAGATGAAATGAATGGGGGGATTTCACAGGAAGAAGCCATGAAGCGCACCCTAGATGAAATTGGCTTGGCTACCTTCTTGACTAGTGTTACCACAGCCATAGGCTTTGCTTCCCTAATGGTCTCTCGAATTCCCCCGATCAGGGAGTTTGGCTTTTATGCCTCGATAGGGGTGTTGTTTACCTACGTGATTTCCATCGTCATTCTGCCCAATGCCATTATGCGACTCCCAGCAGATCGATTTTTACGAGCCAAGTCTCTAGAGAACCATCCTATTTGGCATAGATTATTGAGTTGGGTGTATGGTATAACCACGCGGAAGCCCAAATGGGTACTGACTATCTCGGCCCTTATCATTGCTTCTTGTCTGGCACTTACGACTCAAATCTCCCTAGACACCTATTTGTTAGAAGATATTGGGCGAAGAGATCCTATCCGGAAGTCTATGGAATTTTTTGAAGCCCAAAGCGCAGGACTTCGGCCGTTTGAAATGGCCATTGAGGTAGAAGAAGGGAAGAATATTGCCGATCTAGCTGTTCTCAAGGAAATGGAGAAAATACAGAATTTTCTCCAGCAGGAAGGGTACTTTAGCCCCTTTCTCTCTCCGGTAAGTCTTTTTTCGCAAGCTAATTCCTTTTACAACGGAAATCTCAAACGATACCGAAGACTTCCCTCTGACCAAGGCACAGTGGATGAAATCCTTTCCTTTATCCAACTCAATGACAATTCTAACCTGCTCCACAAGGTCATGAACCAGGAGAAAGGGATCGCGCGGATGAGCGCCCGCATGCCCGATGTAGGAACGGGGAAGTTCAGCGATTTGACAGAACGCCTGGATACTTTTATTGCCAGTTCTTGTGATACTACCCTTTTTTCCTATCATATTACCGGACACGCTTACCTAACGGATGGTAACTTGCTGTACTTGAGAAGAAGTCTCCTAGGGGGATTGGGAATTGCCTTTATTGTCATCGGAATCATCATGGGTTTATTGTTCAAATCCTGGCGCATGCTATTGATCAGTATGGTTCCTAATATAATCCCACTGATCATTACTGGGGGAATTATGGGCCTTATGGGGATTAAGCTTACCGCCTCAACCGCTATCGTCTTTGTGATCTCCTTTGGTATCGCGGTGGACGATACGATTCACTTTCTCACACGGTACAAATTGGAGCGAAACCTGGGTAAATCTCAGTCAGAAGCTATTCGTGAGACTATTTTGGGAACAGGTAAAGCCGTCATCATCACCTCTTTGGTGCTCATGTCAGGTTTTGTCCTTCTCCTTGCCTCAGACTTTGGGGGCACTTTTAATACGGGCCTTTTCACCGCTTTGACGATCATTTTTGCCATGCTGGCAGACCTGTTTTTATTGCCTATTTTTATCGCCTTGATTGATAAAGAAGAGATAGGTGAGGTCGTTGCTGGTGTGTGAAAGGTATAAGGGGGATAGGGCATATGGAGATTGGCCTTCGTTCTTACTGGGTTTCAACACTATCACACTAATACATGAAGTAAATTCGGAATACACAACCAAGCGTATTCGGTAAAAATAATATAATTCTAAATGAAGAATTTACTGATTCTGTTGCAATTCTTTATTTATGCAAATTCTGATTCAGGGATAGCATCATCTGAAAATATTAGGATAGTAGCTAAGTATGAAGTAGCAGACTGGGATAGTCAAATGAACTTCAACTATTGCTCTGGTGAGGTTAAAGCGTTTTTGAAGATGGGGCAATTTGATTGTGGGTATACAATTAATGGAAGGGAGGTATATTTAAGAGAAAAGATATGGGTAGATCCAATGGGTAGATTGAAAGAATTTTTCGTAAAGAAAAATTAATTTTGGTGGAGAAAACAGCTGGTATAGAGAAAGCTGGAAGAAGGATTTTTTATGAATTTAAATAGTTATAGAGTTAGCATTTTCTTTCGATTCTGTACAACTTGTTGACGACCTTTTCTGTACATGACTAAACTTCAGCAAGTCGATCTCTTCAAACGAGATAACTAAAATTCCCCATGGACCTACTCGTCAAAAAACTACAAGAAAGAGTACAATTACTAAATAAGGTAGAATCTGAAAAGCAACGACTCTGGGGCATCATGAGCCCACAGAACCTCATGGAACATTTAGGAGGTGTATTCTATGCTACTGCGAAAGGAATAAAAGGAGAAGTAGTTTTAGCTCCTGAGGCAATTCCCAAAGTAAAAGCGCGATTTTTTAGTAGCTACTATCCATTCCCTCGAAATATACAAATGCCTGGTGCTGAACAAAAGCCTGCGAAAGCACCTGCACTTCGATATCGTTCTCTAGAAGAAGCTAGAGGGAAAATGAATACAGCGGTACAATTATACCTGAGACAGTTAGAATCGCAACCTGAACAAACAGCTACCCATGGATATTTTGGCGATCTAACCATGAAAGAATGGTTGCATTTCCATGTCAAGCACGTAGAACACCATCTACAGCAATTTGCGATCCTCCCCAGAGATGAAAAAATTCCCGAATTGGAAAAACTCCTATACAAACTCAGCAAACATATACAAGCTGACACACTAGCCCTTTGGGGAAAGATGAATTCCAAGCAAATGGTTGAGCATTTAAGCTTAGTTTTTGTATTGAGTACAGGCAAGTTTGATTTTCCCTACCGTGGGACAGAAAAACAAGCCCAGCAAAACTGGGAAGGCTTTTTAGCATCCGAAAATCCTTGGAGGGAAGTATTTCCTTCTAATGACTTCGGAGATCCCAAGCCCCCACGAAAAGCAAGCCTTCAGGAAGCGAAGGCTCTTTTACAAAAGTCTTTTCAAGAATACCTCGCCTATTGTGAGACCCATCCCAATGCCGTACATCCCCAATTCTACTTGGGAAACCTCTCTGTGGACCAATGGCGTCAAGTACATGTCAAACACGTAAAGCACCACATGCGACAATTTGGAATGGAGGGTTAAAAACTCTCCAAATAAGAACCCATTACAATTCTCTCCACAAGTCCACACTGAATAAACCTTACATCCCTATTCTCTTACCCCAATTTTTCTACCTTGAAAAAGAAACAAATAAACCCGTATATTTGGCGCCAAATCAGGTTTTCCAATTGAAAACCTTTGAGGGGCATGGAAATTGTGGGCCTAAGGAAATAATTAACAGGAATTCTCAACCATGAAAAAAGGAATCATTTTTCTTGCTTGTATCTTCGCATTGACACTTGTACATGGCCAATTAAAGCTGGGAATACGCGCTGGAATTCACACAGGCAGCGTATCAGGTTCAGATGTACTAGTGACCAATCAAGCGAGATTTGACACATTGAAAGTCCGGGCAGCTGACGCTACCGTCGGATTTAGAATTGGGGTTATCGCACGGATAAACTTGGGAAATGCCTTCTATGTACAACCCGAAGCAGTCTTTCGAACCGCGAGTAGAGATTATGAACTCAGTCAAACTTTCCAGAATCTTGACTCGGTGCGTTTTCGGAACGAAAATGGATTTTTGATCGACATCCCTATGATTGTTGGGGTAAAACTGGCGAGGATTCTCCGAGTGCAAGGTGGTCCCGTTGCAAGCCTTCTACTCAATACCAACTCTGACTTAGAAACCTCAGAGGAATTCAACCGCTCGTTCAATAGTGCCAAATGGGCCTTGCAGTATGGGTTCGGGATTGATTTGGGAAATCTAGCAATTGATGTCAACCGTCAGAACTACCTCTCAAGTACCGACGATACCGTTACCATTGGCGGCACGGAGTTCGACCTGGGGGGAGAAGGGGACTTTTGGGTCTTCGCCCTATCGATTTTCTTTTAAGCAGCCGCACGCTAATTTTTCATTTAGGAGCTTAGCTACTTTGCCTCCTAAGAAACGTATGCATCTCTGGGGTAAAAACCACCCGATTTAAAAATGGGAGATTATGCCACGAATTTTGGCGTTTGAACCTGATTCTCTTTATCATTGAAGGCTGAAAGGAGACGGTAGTTTTATTGAGCTAACCGTTGCCTTCAAATAATCAACTTCAAACTCCAATCTAGCATTTCATGTCAAACCATAACTTACTGATTGAAGCTGCCTGGGCTGATCGCTCACGGCTGAAAGATCCCGATACTTTAACGGCAATAAAAGAAACTATAGATGCCTT
>JBCCTX010000267.1:0-10620 GCA_039197765.1 Bacteroidota bacterium | reverse complement strand
TGCTCCTGCTAGCCTTGTGGGAAGACAAAGCTGCTGGGTGCGTAGCCTTAAGAAAATTGGAGGAAGGAATTGGAGAGGTGAAAAGGTTGTATGTTAGTCCAGATTATCGGAGAAAAGGAATCGCACTTAAGCTTATGGAGCACTTACTAGCTGAAGCCGAAAAATCGGGATACCAGAAACTAAGACTAGACTCTATTCCCAACATGAAAGCAGCACAGAGATTGTATGAATCTATGGGCTTTACAGAAATTCCTGCTTATTGGCAAAACCCCAATGTGGGAACGCGGTATTTTGAGTGGAGTTTTGGTAGGCCATAGGTTTTTACCCTATTTAAGGGGTTAGTTAGCTTTATGGTCAACAGTCTACAGAATCTCTTTGCTTTAAATCAAAGTACATCACCTCTAAGGACTATCGACTATCTAACTAACCTACCCCAACGCCCTCACCTCATTCACCATTTTCTGCAAGGAATCCTTTGCATCTCCGAATAGCATGCGATTCTTCTCGTGAAAGAAGAGCGGATTCTGTATTCCTGCATAGCCTGGGCTCATGCTTCGCTTGAGGACGATGGTATTCTTAGAATCTAGAACGTCCAATATGGGCATACCATAAATAGGACTGCCTGGATCATCCTTGGCAGAGGGATTGACCACATCATTTGCACCTACAACGATGACTACATCGGTATCTCTCAGTAATTTATTGGCATCATCTAAATCCTTGAGCTTATCATAAGATACGTCGGCCTCCGCGAGCAATACGTTCATATGGCCCGGCATGCGTCCTGCTACGGGATGAATGGCATAAGCTACATTGACCCCATTCTCTTCCAGCACTTCTTCCAATTCGTGGGCAACTTTTTGTGCCTGGGCTACAGCCATCCCATACCCAGGTACCATAACCACCTGATTGGAATAGCGTAGCAAAATAGCAGCGTCGTTTGCACTAATTTCACGCGCTACTTGATCGCCCACTGCAGCGGCAGCTCCCCCAGTACTTCCAAATCCGCCGATAATCACGTTGAGTAGGGAGCGGTTCATCGCCTCACACATCAGAACAGTGAGAATAGTACCCGAAGAACCCACCAGGATTCCGCCGACGAGCATTACCTGATTACCATAAACTAGTCCAGCCAAAGCAGCTGCAACTCCTGTAAAGGCATTTAACAGAGAGATGACTACGGGCATGTCTGCTCCTCCTATGGGAATCACGAATGTGATACCATAGACTAATGCCAGGCCCATTATACCTAGTACCAAGGTATAGGGAAGCTGTGGATCTACCATTTTATAAGTAATTCCCCCTATGAGCACCAATAACAAAATCAGGTTTATCAAAGTGGGCTGAGGCAGCCGAACCTTACGATCATTGATCAGGCCTTGAAGTTTACCATAGGCAATCAAACTCCCTGTAAAGGCGATAGCACCCACAAACATAGCCATCAAGGCCGTAAAATGTACGCCGCCAGCTACTCCCTGTCCCGTTTCGTAGGCAGTCTGGATTCCCTGGAGCTCGACCATGGAGATAGCCACTGCACAAGCGCCTCCTAGCCCATTGAAAATGGAAACCATCTGAGGCATAGCTGTCATAGCAACTCTTCTTGCTGCAACCCAACCGATAACAGATCCGACAACTATACCTGCAAGAATGAGTATATAAGCAATCATGGCATCCTGCGCCTGTTCTAGGGGCATAAATAAGGTAATTACCGTTGCTAAGCCCATGCCTAAGGCAGCCAGTAAGTTTCCGCTTCGCGCACTTTTGGGACTACTCAATCTCCGCAAACCTACGATGAAGAGGATGACCGATATAAGGTATCCTAAATCGACAAGTAATTGTATCGTCATTTTTTTACTTTTTCTTTTTAAACATCTCCAACATTCGGTCGGTAACCGCATGGCCCCCAACTACGTTGATGGTCCCTAGTACAATGCCTGCAAATCCCAATCCTAGCGCCAGGAAGTCGCTTGGATCGGCCTGCCGCAAAAGAATGATGGCGCCTATGATGACCACTCCACTAATCGCATTTGCCCCAGACATAAGTGGAGTATGCAGCACAGTAGGAACATTGGAAATAAGTTCATACCCTAGAAACACGGCCAAAACGACCACGTAGATCATGACTAGGTTTTCAGATATGAAGGTGATGATGGGTTCCATAGAAAGAAGGTTAGTTGGATAACGGTTAGTAGTTGGTAGTTTGAGTACAACGCAGAAGATAAAATTTTTAAAGGCTCTAACTTCGACCCTGAACCATTGACTATTTAACTAATTAACTAATAAGTGTCCCTTTCACAATTTCATTTTCTAGGTCTAATTCGCCTTTTCCTTCAGGGAAAATGTAGGAAAGGAAGTTTACGCAGTTGTTGCTGAAGAGCTTGCTGGCGTGATTGGACATTTCGCCAGGAAGGTTGGAATTTCCGATTAAGGTCACCCCTTTATGCTGAATGATTTTGTCATTTTGTGTCAGTTCGCAATTTCCTCCAGAAATAGCTGCCAGATCGACTATGACGCTTCCTGGCTTCATAGAATCCACCGTATCCTTAAATATAAGGATTGGGGCTGTCCTACCCGGAATTTGGGCTGTGGTGATAACTACATCTGACTTGACAGCTTGGTCGTGAATAAGCGCTTGCTGACGTTTTTTATATGCTTCGCTTTGGGTAACTGCATAGCCGCCGGCATCGGCATCTTCCTGTGCTCCCTCTACTTCAATGAATTTTGCGCCAAGGCTTTGAACTTCCTCTTTCACGGCGGAGCGCACATCAAAGGCCGATACCCTAGCGCCCAACCTGCGTGCAGTGGCAATCGCCTGTAATCCTGCTACCCCTGCCCCTAGTATCAATACCTGAGCAGGAGGAATCGTGCCTGCCGCTGTCATCAACATAGGGAAATATCCCGGTAGGTGATTAGCAGCTACTAGAACAGCCTTATACCCCGCCAAAGAAGCCATAGAAGAAAGTACATCCATGGATTGGGCGATGGTCGTCCGAGGAATTCTGTCTAGACTGAACGCGTGAATGGGGAGCGATTGTATTTGCGATACGAATTCTGTCTCTACCAGGGGATTAAATAGGGAAACGACGATTTTCTTGTCCCCTAAGGCAGTAAGTTCGGTAAGTTCAGGCGCTTCCACACTCACGAGGATATCGGACTGTTTGAGTACCTCCTCTCGACTGTTAAGACTTGCCCCCATTTCTTCATAAAAGGCATTGGGAAAATAGGCTTTTTCCCCAGCACCCGATTCCACTACTACAGAAAATCCCTGCTGGGATAGTTTTTTTACAGATTCAGGAATGATCCCTACCCGCTTGTCTGTAGGTGAAGCAAGAACACCTATTAACATGTTTGTACAATTAATGGACAAAAATTTTCAATTCACCCGCTAATATACTAGCCATATTGAGATTCCGTTAATTTACAGTCAATTATTCTACAAAAATTCGTTGCAATCGATAACACCCTAAACTTCAATCCCCCTATGCCCTACAAAAAAGACCTGATTCTTGTTCTTTGCTTAGTTAGTATGTACAGTCAAGTTGCCCTTTCCCAAGCGACGAAAAGACACAAATTTGGAACAGTTAGTGAGGAATATGTAAAAATGGATTCCTATGCCAAGGATACCAACGCCTCTGTTGTATATCTCTATGACTATGGAGAGGTAGAAATCCAAGGGGATTCAAAAGGCTTCAAAAAAATATATCAATTCCACCAGTGCATCAAAATTCTTTCGGAGTCTGAGGTAGACCGAGGGGATTTTTCCCTCACCTACAACAAAAAGAGTGAAAATATATCCCGATTGGAAGGGATGACCTACAATGTATTAGCGGATGGGACTATTGAAAAGGTCAAACTGGAAAAAAAGGATATTTACAAGGAAAATGTCGATGGAGAATACCAAAGGTTGCGCTTTTCTCTTCCCAAAGTTAAGAAGGGATCGGTAATCGAACTTTTTTACCGGCGGACAGAGGAGGGGTTCCGCTCACTCGATACTTGGTACTTCCAGCAGCCGAATGTCCCTGTAGTCTACAGTGAGTACAAAACTGTTATTCCCGAATGGTTTTCCTTTACTCCCTTACTGAACGGATCGTTAAAACTAGCGTCAAAAAACTCGGTTGCAGTTGCCAAAAACATATCCGTAGGAATAGACCAAGGCGCTGGCCCTACGCAATATGCTTCACTCAAGCCTAACTTTATTACTACTTCATATGTCATGAAGGATGTGCCAGCCTTTATTTCCGAGCCCTATCTTACCACTACCATGGACCATCTTTCCTGGTTGAAGTTCCAGCTAACCACGATTACCTGGCCACAAAGTGCTCCAGAAAATTACTTGGGAACCTGGGGCAAGTTGGAAGAACGCCTACTAGAAGACGATTACTTTGGAGGAAGATTATCTAAAACGGGGAAGCTTAAAAAGTGGGTGGGCCCTACAGCACTTCAAAGCCTTTCTACAGAGGAGAAGGCGCAGAAAATTGTGGAATATGTGGCAAGTACCATGGATTGGGATGGCTATTATTCTTTTGTTGCAGGTGAGCAGTTAGATGAGGTATTGGAAAATGGGAAAGGCAGTAGTGGGGATATCAACTTATTACTCATAGCCCTACTAAGGAAAGAAGGAATAGATGCTCATCCCATGTTGATTAGCACAAGGAGCCATGGGAGAGTACAAGAGGCGTATCCACTGGTATCCCAATTCAACCACGTTATTGCCCTTGCTCATATTGATTCCCTATGGATTCCTTTGGATGCGATTAGCGATAATTTGGCATTTGGGATGATTACCCGAGATGACCTGAATCACAGGGGATGGCTCATTATAGAGGGTAATTCTCAATGGATTGATATTCACCCGATGTATACGGATAAGCGAATTACACGGGCGATGGTATCTATCAATGAGGAAAACTTGCTAGATGTAAAGTTATTTGTGGATTGTATGGAGTACGATTCCTTTGATGCCAATAATCAATTCAGTGGAAGTGAGAGCGAAGAGGAGTTCATGGATGAGTTTTTTGTGGAGGAATATTCTGACTTGGAAATGGAGTCCTTTGAAATTACGAGCAAGTCCAAAGAGCAATTCTCTTTCAACTCCAAATTTCAAACGACAGATTACCTCAATGAAGTTGGGGACATGTTCTACTTACAACCCTTGCTTCACGTAGGATTGGAGGAGAACTTCTTTAAGCTGGAAGAAAGAAAATATCCAGTAGATTTTGGCGCCCCTGTAGACTGGCAGTTCAACCTCTCTATGATTCTTCCAGAGGACATTGAATTTGAAGCACTTCCCAAACCCTCTAAGGTTGTCCTACCCAATGGGGATGGAGAATTCATTTACAATTTCCAACGCACCGGAAACATGGTCAACCTTGTGTCCCGTATTAAGGTCAACAAAACCCTGTTTGAACCGGAAGAGTATGAGGCGTTGAAAAATTTCTTCGACTATGTGGTAGAGAAGCAGGCAGAGCAACTCGTTTTTAGAAGAAAATCCTAACAAAACAATCATGGTAAATAAAATAATGTGGCAGGGATTCATCCTGTTAGCCTCCTTATGCATAGGGAATACCCTCTGGGCCCAGGAAGTACCAGTCTATGGAGAGGTTTTAGTAGATGAACGAATCTTGCACATCAAATCTCCTGCTGTAGCAAGCTATACCCATCACAAGAGGGTAAAAATCTTAAACGCTAAAGGAGATGGTTTTGGCCAGTTCGTCATCTCTTATGATAAGGAATTTCAAAAGCTGAAAGACATCTCTTTTTCCGTGTATGATGAAGACGGGAACCCCTTGAAAAAAATGAAGCGGAAGGATCTAAATGATGTATCGCTGGCATCAGGAGATATTGAAGACCTGCGAGCAAAGTATGTCGAATATACTCCTCAGACCTATCCCTATATAGTGGAATATGCATACACTATGGAGCTTAAGGGTTTGATGTCTTTGCCCAGGTGGTTTCCCCAATCGGGAGAAAACCTCGCCGTAGCACGCGGGAGGTTAGAGGTGATAAGTGATATCGCCGAACTGAGGTATAAAACGGTTGGAGGAGCTCCTGAACCAGAAGTTGTGAGAGAAGGCGCTTCAACTAGATACGTCTGGGAAGTTGAGGACCTAGAAGCCCAAGAACGTGAGCCTTATAGTCCAGGGGTACCTAGACCAGGTGTAATTTTAGGACCTACTATCTTTGAGATGGATGACTATGCGGGAAATGCCACGAGTTGGGATTCCTATGGAGCATTTATCTATAAGTTGAATCAAGGGAGAGACAACCTTCCAGCAGAACTCGCCCGTAAAGTCCATGAGTTGACAGACCACCTTGACAGTATAGAAGAGAAAATAAGTGCCTTATATACCTTCATGCAAGCCAATACCCGGTACGTGAGTATCCAATTGGGAATTGGAGGATGGCAAACCTTTCCCGCAGAGTATGTCTACGAGCATGGGTTTGGTGACTGTAAGGCTCTGAGTAATTACATGCAGTCCATGTTGAAGGAGATCGGGATCACTTCTTATGCTACGTTGTTGAATAGCAATGATGAAGGGAGAGACATAGATTTTTCCTTCCCGTCTAATCAGTTCAACCACGTTATTCTTTGCGTTCCGCAAGCTGCAGACACAACTTGGCTGGAGTGTACGAGTAAGCAGAGTCCTTCAGGATATCTGGGCCAGTCAAATGAGGATAGACACGTTTTGCTACTCACTCCTGAAGGTGGGAAATTGGTTAAAACACCCACCCGCCCACCAGAGTTAAATCGCCAGAGTAGAGTGGCAACCGTAGCCATAGATATGGATGGGAATGCCCAAATCCAGGCTCAGGTGAACTCTACGGGGTACCAATATGAATCTCTCAAGTATGTAGACAAGAACTACAGTCCCCGCGACCAGGAAAAATGGTTGAAGCGTCGCATTCGGGCAAAGAATGTAGAACTGACTGCCTACGAACTTTCTCCAGGTGGTGGACCAGCCTACACCCTGGATTATAAGATCAACAGTAAAAAATTCGCGACTCCTTCTGGCGCAAGGCTCTTTTTACCGCTCAACAAACTCGAGCAAATGCGGTCGGTTCCGCCAAAAATGGACGGTCGCACACAGCCGATTCGACTTAGCTATCCCTATCTAGATACAGATACACTTATGTATGAATACCCTCAATACCTCGCGGTAGAAGCCATGCCAGATATGCCCGTAGAGATTGAATCGGAGTTTGGGAAGTATAAAGCCAATGTAGAAGTACAAAGCGATGGGAAGGTTAGGTATACTCGGTATCTCCGTATGAAGAAAGTTCTTTTGCCCCCAGAGTCCTATGAAGAATTTCGCGCTTTTTTTCAAAAAGTTGCCAAGGCAGATAAAGCCCAAATTGTTCTTGTCGATAAAAGCTAGGGATTGGGCCTTGGGGTTTCGAATTTGTCTAGGTAATTTCGCGAGAAATTGAGTTAGATCATGAATGTTATTGAAGAACTCTGGTGGAGGGGAATGATTCACGAAATCATACCTGGAACAGATTCCTACCTTGCTGAAAATAAGATTTCTCTCTATCTCGGGGTAGACCCCACCTCGGATTCTATGCATATTGGTAACTTGGTTACAGTGATGATGTTGGTCAACTTCCAGAAGCATGGCCATACGCCTGTTGCACTGGTAGGAGGTGCCACTGGGCGAGTTGGGGACCCATCTGGGAAAGACAAAGAACGCCAATTACTCGATGAGGAAACACTGGAGCGCAATGTGATGGGGATCCGCAAGCAGTTGGAGTCTTTTCTAGATTTTGAAGCCCAAGAGAATCCCGCACGGATGATCAACAACTATGAGTGGTTTCAAGGTATGGGCTTTTTGGAGTTTCTTCGCGATGTGGGCAAGCACGTGACCATCAGCTATATGATGAACAAGGAGTCTGTAAAAAAACGCTTGAAAAGCGAATCAGGATTATCTTATACAGAGTTTGCTTACCAGTTACTGCAGGGATATGACTTTTATCATCTGTACAAGGAACATGGGGTGAAAATGCAGATTGGGGGATCCGATCAGTGGGGGAACATTACCACAGGCACAGAACTGATCCGACGCATGTTGGGTTCCGAAGAAAAGGCCTATGCCGCAGTGTGTCCGCTGCTCACTCGGGAAGATGGGAGTAAGTTTGGGAAGTCAGCAGATGGAAAAAGTATCTGGCTAGATCCCGAAAGGACCAGCCCCTACGAGTTCTACCAGTATTGGATGCAAGCGGCGGATGCAGATGCTGAAAAATACATCAAGATCTTTACGCTGAAAGGAAAGGAAGAAGTGGAAGGACTCATTGCCCAGCACCAAGAAGCTCCCCATAAGCGAGCCTTGCAGAAGGCCTTGGCAGAAGATGTAACTGGACGAGTCCACGGAACGGAAGGATTGGAACAGGCTGAAAAACTCACGGAATTTCTTTTCGGGCGAAATACGAGTCCCGAATCCCTCCAGGGCTTGTCCAAAAAGGAGTGGACTGAGATCGCTAAGGTAAGTGATACCAAGAAGCTTTCTAAAGGAGAAATGGATGGAGGCATGGGCGTACTGGATTTCCTCGTCTCTATCGGAGTTGCCAAATCCAAAGGCGAAGCGCGTAGAGCGATAGAAAAAGACAAGTCAATTAAAATAAATCTCCAAGCGTGTAAGGCACCGGATCAGCAGTTGTCGCTCGCCGATACCTTTCATGGAGGATTCATACATGTCCAAAAAGGGAAAAAGAACAAATATATTGTACAGGTGGACTGAGAAACGCACCAAGCTCTTTCTTGCGTTGTTTTTTGCTTATATCTCTTCTAGTGCTCAGATAGCCTTTTCCCGGTATATCGGAGAGGAAAATACAGATATTCAGATTCCCCGAATAGATATCTTCAATTCTTCTCCAACTACCATGGAGGTATCGGGGTATTACATTGCGACTCGGCGCTACGTCTTCCAAATTCCTCCCAATACCTATTTGCCCGCACTTCAAAGTTTATCCTTTGGGCCCCCTATTGAATCGGATCAAGAAAATTACTTCTCTTTGGGGGAACTGTTGAAAACCCAGAAGGTAACGCAAGGGCGAGATCCAGGTAATTACATCGTCTTATTCAAAGAGGACTTTTCCCTGATTGATGCCTTTTATTTCTCCCATGAGCGGCAGGTAGATTTTCTGCCTTTTCAGGAGATGATCGCCAACCAAGAAGGGGATGGTAAGCTCCTACTCATTCCGGATGAGTCCAATTCCAAGTGGAAGCACCTGCGGACGATGGATGGAAAAATCGATCCAGCGCTTTCCTTCGTCCAAATCAATGGAGACTGGCGGATTAGTTCCCGGAGTAAGAACATGCTGCCTGCCACTACCTTCACTTCCTGTCAGGCTCAGTTCTTCGACGACGTTGTAAGGGTACAATGGCAGGTTCTAGACGAACAGGAATGCTACAATTACCTGATTGAACGGAGTGCGGATGGAATTTACTTTCGGCAAATAGGTACAGTGCCTGCGTTAGGGCAGGCTGCAGACTACGCCTACAGCTTCCAGGATGTCAACATCAAGTCAGATGTGCAATACTACTACCGCATTCGAAATGTAGATAAGTTTGGCTTTGAAGTGTTCTCACCATTGGCTGCTGTCCAAACAGGAAGAACGCGCGATCGCTTTCAAATGGAGGTATTGGACGTAGGGAAATCGGTAAACATTCGCTTTACCTCAACGCAAAACCAGGAGATTCGCATCAAGTTAATGGATGAGGAGTTTCGTGAGATAGACATTTTATACTTTGGCGCAGTTGAAGCGGGAAAGGATAACCTGATTGAATACCTCAACCAGCTAGCAATCGGTAAGTATTACCTCATTGCTCAAACTGAGCGCCAGCGTGTGTATGAGGAGGTGATCGTGGAGTAGGTCCAGGGTATGCCCTGGACGCTGCAGCCAGATCGGAGAAGCCAGAAGAGAGTAACCTTCATGGAATTAAGGCGAGAGTGATAGGAATTTATCAGTCGATTTTTCTCTGGATAGGGCGCTACCAAAAAAATCTGTATAATAGCCCCCCTAACTAACCTAACAACGTGCGTAAAAATCGTTTGATTTTGGCTACTGTACTCACCTGTTTTTTATACCTGAGTAACATGCAGGCACAAGTGCCGGAGCCCAGAACTGAACCCCATCATGGAATAGGATTCATGATGGGATACGGTAGTCAAAATGGCTTGAATACACGGTATCGATATCAGGTTCGCTTCTTTCAGTTTCAGTATTATTATCGGCTTTTGCAGAAAGAAAGCTGGCAGCTTGAGCTCCTGGCCCAGCCGCAATACAATGTAACACATGTAAGGCCCATTGATTACATGCCCAACGAAGTGAGTGGCTTCGAGTACGGAATCAATATCGGACTGCTCATCCGCAAACCACTTTTTAATGAGTTTTTAAGCGTATATGCAGCCTTATCCTTGGGTCCCCACTACGTTTCAGAAACCCCACGTAGACAAACCAATGGGTTCATCTTCTCTGACAATCTCTTTCTGGGGGTGAACATCAAACTCACTAATCGCCTTTTCTTAGACCTTAGGCCCGGTTTCCGCCACCTTAGCAATGCAGGACTCAAAAGGCCTAACTTTGGTATAAACAATTTGGTGTTTAGCAGTGGGTTTTGGGTTA
>JBCCTX010000266.1:0-10686 GCA_039197765.1 Bacteroidota bacterium | reverse complement strand
TGGGATTGGCATTGCCGATATCCTCTGCAGCCAGGATGATGAGCCTGCGGGCGATGAATTTGATGTCTTCGCCGCCATCCAGCATCCGAGCCAACCAATAAATGGCGCCGTCAGGGTCGCTTCCCCGAACCGATTTGATGAAGGCGGAGATGATGTCATAGTGCTGTTCCCCGCTTTTGTCGTACAAGGCGATGTGTTCCTGCGCAGCCGCCAGCAGGGCCTCATCTGTAAGCAGGATAGTATCCCCTTCCTGTGTACTTACAAAAATTTCCAGTAAGGCCAGACTCTTGCGGGCGTCTCCTCCCGAAATGCGGTAGATGGCCTCAGTCTCTTGCAGGGTAATGGATAGCTTCGACAATACCTCATCTGCTCGAACTGCTCGCGCTAGTAGTTCCCGCACCTGATCGGAATTCAACGGGTGTAGCACATACACCTGAGAACGCGAAAGCAGGGCCGAGTTGACCTCGAAGGAAGGATTTTCCGTGGTAGCACCGATTAAGGTGATGAGGCCTTTTTCTACCGCTCCGAGTAGGGAATCCTGTTGCGCTTTGTTGAAGCGATGGATCTCATCAATAAATAGAATAGTCCCAGGTTTACCCGAAGCAAATTTTAGCACTTCTCGCACATCCTTTACGCCAGATTGTACGGCACTGAGCTGGCGAAACGGGCGGGATGCCCCTTGGGCAATGATTTGGGCCAAGGTGGTTTTTCCTACACCAGGGGGACCCCAAAAAATCATAGAGGGAATCCGCTTATGTTCGATAGCCTTTCGAAAAGGGGTTCCTGCCGCCAAGAGGTGCTCCTGACCAATCACCTCATCCAGGCTTTTGGGGCGCAGCCGCTCTGCCAAGGGAGGCAAATGGTCGTATTGATGGAAGAGATCCATAGAGCTAAATTACATAAATTGTGTAATTTGGCAGTCAAGCAGTTGGATAGTCCATGGTCCGTAGTCCGTAGCAACCCTTGATTGAAAATCAAATAGCTACTACCGACCACCGACCACCGACCACCGACCAAAACTTTGTTATATGAAAAAAACTCCACTGTACGACACACACAAAGCCCTTGGTGCCAAACTCATTCCTTTTGCGGGGTACGATATGCCCGTGAGGTATACTGGGGATAAGGAAGAACACATGGCGGTAAGACAACATGCGGGATTATTTGATGTGTCGCACATGGGAGAATTTTTTATTCGAGGTCCCAAAGCGTTGGAATTGATTCAGAAAGTTACTTCCAATGATGCTTCTAAATTGGTCCCAGGTAAGGCCCAATATTCCTGTTTGCCTAACCACGAGGGCGGCATTGTAGACGACTTGATCGTATACAAACTCGCTGAAGAAGAATATATGTTGGTGGTGAATGCCTCGAATATTGAAAAAGATTGGGACTGGATCCAAGCGAGTAATGATATAGGCGCCCAAATGGACAATGAATCTGAGGATTGGGCCCTGTTAGCCGTCTCGGGCCCCAAGGCAGAAGCAGTGGTCCAGGAATTGACTACCCAGGATATGTCCCAAATGAAGACCTATACCTTTTGGGTGGGTCCCTTCTTCAATAGCAGGAAGGCCATCATTGCCACTACGGGCTATACGGGTGAGCGGACCTTTGAATGTTTTGTTCCCACCTCGGATGCGGAGGCTACTTGGAAAGCCCTATTGGATGTGGGAGAAACGCACAACTTGATTCCCACGGGATTGGGGGCGAGAGATACCCTACGGCTGGAAATGGGCTATATGCTGTATGGAAATGACATTACGGATGATACTTCTCCCTTAGAAGCCGGCTTGGGCTGGATTACCAAGTTCAAGAAAGGTCCTTTCAATGGCTCAGCTATTATCCAAAAGCAGAAGGAGACGGGTATTGGGCGCAAGTTGGTTTCGTTTGAGTTGTTGGAGCGGGGGATTCCACGTAAGGATTATCCCATTTTGGTAAATGGAGAAGAAGTGGGGAAAGTTACTTCAGGTTCCCTGAGTCCTGTGTTAAACAAGGGAATAGGGTTGGGATATGTGCCAGTAGCCCTTTCGACCTTGGGGCAGGAAATCGAAATAGGGGTTCGGAGAAAAAATTTGCCCGCAAAAATTGTAAAAGCCCCCTTCATTCGTTAATCTAACAAATGTTAGAAAAATCCGTATTTTTGCAACAAACATACCCGAATGAAGAAAAAACAAAAGTACATGCACGTATGCATGACCCCTGCATTAATCGACCAGTTCGATGTCTCTAAGGCCATTGTAGTGGTTATTGATGTACTAAGGGCCACTTCCACAATGTGTATGGCCTTCGACAATGGGGTGGAATGCATAGTACCTGTAGCAAAAATAGCGGAATGCCGGGCATATAGAGAAAAAGGCTATCTTTTGGCTGGAGAACGCGACGGGGTGATGATTGACGGATTTGATTTGGGGAATTCTCCGTTAGAATATACACCTGAGATCGTAAGAGGTAGAAGAATTTCTATGACCACGACCAACGGAACTCGGGCAATTAAAGCTGCACAAGAAAGAAACGCCAAAGAAATCGTGGTAGGGTCTTTTTCCAATATTAGCGCCCTTACCAACTGGTTGATACAAAAAAATGAACACGTATGCTTGCTGTGTGCAGGCTGGAAGGACAACGTAACCTTAGAAGATACCATCTTTGCAGGGGCGATGGCTCGCAAACTCCGTCATCATTTTCAGCGCTACCAGGATACGACCCTTGTTGCCGAAACACTTTTTAGTGCTGCCAATACTCGAAAGCGCTATTTCTTCAGGCATTCTTCTCACTTTCACAGATTGATTCACCTCAACCTCCAAGAAGACGTAAAGTACGTGATGCGCAAGGATACCCATCCCGTTCTTCCCTTACTGATGGGAGAGGAGTTGCACGATATCAGTTCATTCCCCTTTGACTATGAAGCCTACAAGGCTGAGAGTATCCTAAGGCAACGCACAGAAGCCCTCCTCGAAGAACAAGTCTAATGCAGCGCATGCTATTCGTCTGCACGGGAAATTACTACCGAAGTCGGACGGCAGAAGAGCTCTTTAATTATTGGGCCGGACAAAAATCCATGGATTGGATAGCGGACTCCCGAGGCTTACGAGAAGACATGTCCCAAAGCCCGAATGTTGGGCCTATTTCGCGTTTCGCAGTAGACTTCTTGACACAAAAGGAAATTCCTATTTTGGGTTTGGATCGCATGCCCCGCAGTTTAATCGAAGAAGATTTTGCCTTGTTCGATCGCATCCTCTGTATGGATGAGCAAGAACACCGGCCCATGATGCAGGCGCGTTTTTCGGCTTATGAGAATGTGGTGGAATATTGGGAGGTAAGGGATGTACAATTTGAGTCCTCCAGGGTAGCCTTACCACTATTATTCCAAAATGTTGAGCAGTTAGTACAAGAATTAGAAGGAACAATGAGAAGCTGTTTGTAAACTTCTTTTTTAAGCACCTGTACTTTTCTATACCTACGTCTTAGTTGGGGTTCCGTTAAGGAATTCCATTGTATACGGGTTTATGATTTGGTAAATTGGGGTATGGAAAAGGAACAGCTTATAACTAAAATCATTTCAAGTGATATAGAAACAATGGGGGGAACGCCTGTCTTCTCAGGTACGAGAGTTGCGATCAAATCCTTTTTCGACTACCTTGAAATCGGCGAGTCATTAGAGGAGTTTCTAGAGAACTTCCCAACGGTTTCTAAAGAGCAAGTCTTAGGCCTATTGACGCTAGCTGAGCAAGTTTTAGTTCAACAATTTGCTGCGCATGAAGGTATTACTTGATGAAAATATTCCAAAGAAACTGAAGTTTGATTTTGGAGATGACTATCAGGTGCTCACAGTGAGAGAAATGAGATGGCAAGGAAAACTTTTTAAAATTGAGTAACCTGTACTTGGTATAGTTTTGGTATATCGAATACTTATGAAATCCAATAAACATCCATTCTTCCCAAATAAGTATTGTACATTCCTCTTTTTAGGAGTGTATTTACTCTCCCCAGTTTTCCTTTTTTCTCAATCCTATTCCACCACGGCGGGCCTCCGCTTCGGCAACCACCTAGGTCTGACTGTAAATCAATGGGTGGGAGATAAGCTGACGGGCGAGGCCATTATTGAGACAAATCTGGAAAGTGCCGGAAGGGCTCATGTATTGATTCGCAAGCACAGCAGCATTCTTTGGAAACGGGTAAACCTCTATGCAGGCGCAGGCCCCCATATCGGATGGGGGCAAAAGAGCAATGATGCCCTAGAAGAAGATCCGGCAGAAACGGTATGGGGCGTAACGGGGGTATTAGGGTTAGAACTCACCCTATTCCATCTGAATGTTTCCTTTGATTACCTACCTGTGTATCAGCAAGGTCAGGAAAATGTCAAAGGATACAAACACGGAGGAGCTTTATCCGTGCGTTATGTCTTAGAACAGGCAGATAACAAGAAGCGGCGCAAGCGAAGGAAGAACAAACGGCAAAGGCAGCGACATAAGAAAAAAGCCCAAAAGGGTCGGGATATTTTTAAATTGTAAACATTCGCCATTCAAGCGAGGTTTCACCAGAAAAGTACCATGCAACCGGCATCTTTCTGGAGATTTCTGAGCATTATTTTGCTGTTTTCGGGGTGTAAGGCCCAGGATTCCTCTTCTTCTCGTGTTTCTGATACGCAAGATTCCTCTCCTATTTATATTCAAAGAAAGCCCAACGCCGCAGGTATAGGAAAATACTATATGGGAAGGGAGATATCCCATGTAATGGGGCATTTAGGGGCAAGCTGGCTGGAGCGCCCTGAGCGTGAAGCGGAAGAGCAAACTTCCTTACTTGTGGAAAACCTAGAGCTAGGTCCTACAGATGTAGTTGCAGACATTGGCGCTGGAACAGGATACTTTTCCTTTAGGATGGCGAAGTTGGTTCCAGAGGGAAAGGTTTTGGCAGTAGATATACAGCAAGAAATGCTCGATATCATCCAAGTACGTAAGCAGGAGGAAGGAGTTGAAAATATTGAACTTATCCTGGGAGAGGAAACTTCCCCCAAGTTGCCGCGAAATACAGTAGATCTAGTATTATACGTAGATGTATACCACGAACTTTCCTATCCGAGAGAGATGATGGAAAATATCTACCAGGCCTTAAAACCGGGTGGAAGGGTAATCTTGGTTGAATACCGCCTGGAAGATCCTCAGGTCCCGATCAAGCGCCTCCACAAAATGAGCTTGGAACAGGGAATTAAAGAGATGGAGGCCGTCGGGCTAGGCTTTGTGGAAAATCGGGACATGCTCCCTTGGCAGCATTTTATGATTTTTGAGAAGGCTGAATAGTGAAAAAGAGCGGTTGAAGGAGAGCGTGCCACAAGCGAAATCTACCCCTATATTTACCTCTGTATGTACGCTGACTTGTATTCGCTTCTCTCCCCGTAAAACGATCGCTCATCTCGTTTCTCTCCTTAACACCTGCCTCCCAATGGCACACTCCAGGCAACGCTTTTCTAAACAATAATGCTTGTAAAGCTGAATCATACCCTGGGCATGAAAGGCATGCGCAGGGGGAGGAAAGCTAGGAGAAAACTTTCTAGTGATGCGATTGATTTCAGGCGGGAGGTTAGAGAGGATGTCTTCTAACTGAACCTCATAGTTAGGTCGACCATGGGAAGAAAGGAATAGCCAAGCAAAGGGGACCAGCACATTGGTGATCAAAACATGTTTTTGTTCTTTACCCAATCGCTTTTTTTTGAAACTTTGCGAATCAAAGAAGAAATAATGGGTATCCCAATAGGGCGAAGCGACAATTTCTGTTTGTAGAAACCTCTGTATATTCTCAGGCAAGCAGAGATCTATGAAAGGGTGAAAAATATGGATTAAGTGGGCAAGCTGGGATAATCGGAGGGTAGGAAATGCGGCAGGGCGCATTCGATGTAAATGAAAAGGAAAAGGGTTGGAAGCAGGAAGTTGGTGTTTCTTTTGTAGGAACCCCCATTCGTTTTGTAAACGAAAATAATAATGCTCGTTATGCGAAGGATTATCGCTTCCTTTAGGAGCCTTCTTCTGAAGCCACCCCGCAGCACCCATACACATGGCCTCTAATGCAATCCGGGAATTCCCATAGCGCTTCAACACATCGAAGGGTAGCTGTTGCGCCAGGTGTAGGAAGGCAGTTTTATTAACAGGCCCCCCCATCATTCCTGCGAGATTTTCCCAAAGAACCTGCTCCCAATTGTGTTGCGTTTCCCTTAGACGTTGCTGTATCGTTGTGGATTTTGCGAGGATGCGTTCTATCGCCAGTCGGTCTAGCCAAGCATGATTTACTACCTCGGGTACATGTTTGCTCAATCCTGAGCAGGGAATAGAAGATCGCTCCCAGGACATGCGCTCATATCGTTGCCAAACTTCTTCGAATATTCTTCCTTCTAGAACGAGCTCGGGGATGGTTGTACCATCTGCCCGTAAAATGGGCTTTCCAGAAGACCGGAATACCACATGAAGAACGGTCGTATTGTAGGTTGGGTCTAGGTGATGTTTGTGGGTATACCAGGCTTCCGAATGAATGTGGATCTCTACATTTCCCCACCACTCTATCTCTCCAATTTTTAGGTGTGCCTGGGAAAAGTCCGGGCCTTGATTGTGGTTCAACATCCCCGAATGGAAAATGTGGAGAGGAATCTGATCCTGGGTTATAAGGTCCTGGAGATCGAAATACTTCGATTCCCAAATATAGTGTAAGAAGGCTTCAGGGAAGGGGAATTCAGGTGTTTTCATTGCTGGAAATAAAAAGTAGGGAAAATTACTGCTTCAATAATAGGGAATCTCAACAAAGGCTGTAGCACAACCTTGATAAATTCCTAACATGGTAATTGCCAGGGATTGCCCTCAGTGGAAAAGTTTAGCATATCTAGTGGATTCTTACAAATTAGCATGTAAGATATTTCGAGAATAATGCATTTTTTGCGATAAACTGAAACATATATTTTGATTTGAAAAATGAAATAACTATTTTTGGAAATATTTGTCATCGAAAATCCAAAAATTTCTATGCAACCTCTCTATTTTATGAGAATATGATTAATGATCATAAGAAAGCTTAGGTGTCAAAATTATTTCGTTACGATGAAATGAATTGTAATTCTTACATAATCTATGTAAGAATTCGCAAGGTTTATGTGAGACAATTTTGTCTCAAAACAGTAATTTCACAGTTATACATTATTATAAGAATTGGATTTAATTTTATGCAGCATAAATTTTCCACACTCATAGTAACTTTTAGTCTCTTTTTTTACTACCTCCCTTCCATGGGGCAATGCGCTAAAGGGACCTGTGATACTGGTGTGGGTACCTATTCCTACCCAAACGGAGACGCTTATACAGGGGAGTGGCGAAAAGGCAAAAGGCATGGGAAAGGCGAATACAAAATGGTAACAGGTGATGTGTATGTTGGAGAATGGGATCATGACGAAATGGACGGTAGAGGAAAATACACCTTTCGAAATGGTGATGAATATCACGGAACATTTAAAGATGGATATATGAGTGGAAAAGGTTCCTTTACTTATGCCAACGGTTCCGTTTACGAAGGGGAATGGGAAAAAGACCAGCAACAGGGTGAAGGAACACTAACCTACGCAAACGGCTCGGTCATTACAGGTTTGTGGAACAAGGGAGAGGTAACAGGAACTGCTGAATACCATTACGATGATGGATCTATATACAAAGGAGACTTTCAATTCAATTCAAAACACGGTAAAGGAATATGCGCCTACGCTGATGGGCGTACCTATGAAGGAAACTGGGTAAGGGGTAAAAGAGAGGGCCAAGGAAAAATGGAGTTTCCTACAGGAGTAGTTTACGAAGGAGAGTGGACCCAGGGGAAAATGACGGGTCTAGGAAAACTCACTACCAGTGGAGGCTCTACCTATGAAGGGGACTTTTTCCAAGGGAGATATGCAGGAAAGGGTATCCTAGTTCTAGCAAATGGAGATCGCTACGAGGGAGAGTGGCTGAATGGAAGAAAGCATGGTGAAGGAACCTACTACTACGGTGATGGGAGTATATATGCTGGAAACTGGAATATGGATAAGAAACACGGTCAGGGATCTTTTACCTATTCCAACGGTACCAAGTACCAGGGCGAATTTAACTCTGGGAAAATCCATGGAACAGGTACGTTATATCTTGCGAGTGGAGAAAAGCAAGAAGGCCAATTCTTATATGGAAAATATGCCGGGAATTAATGGTATCGCTGTACGGATTTATTTTTTTTGTTGTAAATATCTAATTCCCCTTCTTAAAAAGCAGTAGATTAATACAAAAGCAGAAATTTTAGACATGGAGCTTTCCAAATTTGGAGAGCTCTTTTTTTTATTTTTTGACGTAAGAAATCAATGACTCATCGACCAGATCCTTTTTAGCAGGATTTCCTTTTAGAGGTCCACACATAAATCAGTTTCCTCTAATTGTCGAGTTATAATTATAGATTATCGCTCTGAAAGTTAGACCCTTATTCCAAAATGTTGAGTCCAATAATTTATTTATCCTCATTGAGGCAAGTTGAAATACTGACTTTTTTTTATCAATAAATTTTTCTGTAAGGATTTAACGATAGTATGTAATTAAAATAATTCTAAAATTACAATTGATCCAAATGTATTACCCCTCTTAAATAATCTCTGTCTCAGCAAGGTTCATATAAGCGTACGAAAGAAGTTCAACCTGATCAAGCTACAACGCGATACGTTTTTGATCTAATCTTTTAAACCTTTAACAGTCCTTGCAATGAAATTATCTTTAAAAACGTTTTTCGTATGCTTGTGCCTAGGGATCCTCTCCCTTCCTATCCTGAAGGGAAAAGAGAACAAGGCGATCCACAAGCGAAAACCCTCATTCACCCATCCGGTATTCTCCATCCCACCTGTCCTAGACAGCTGTAAATTTGATGTAGGAATACCCTCTACTTCCTCGGAGCCCGCGTGCTTTTCAGGAAATTCTGTAAAACTGGAAGCATCCTGGGATTCTCTCTCCCTACTTCCTGAAACGATTCGGTATCTCTTTCTCCTCACCGATTCGTCCACTCAAATTGTAGAGGCGATTAGCCGAGAACCTGTATTCTACGTAAGGGATACAGGTAATTTTTTGGTTTATCCCCTGTTATTTTCTCCAGAAACCTTCGATGTTTTGGAAATCGAACCTGGAGAAACGACCCTTGACACCTTGCAAGTAATTTTACAGCAAGGAGACAGTTGTAACCAGCTTGGAAGTAGGCCGGCAGCCTTCCAGGTTACTGATTGCCGGGAAACCTGTCTTGCAGATCCGGGAATCCTCGAAATCCACACAGATGAAGACTGTTGGGATGGCCGGGGTACGACCCGTTTGACGGCCTTTCCTATAGCTCCAGCAGTAGTTCCGGAGGGATATATCATCCGCTATTTGCTAACCAGCGGTGAGGAAAAGGTATTACAGGCTGTGCGAAGGATTCCAAAGTTTCGTATCGCCGATATCGGGACGTATACCATCCATACCATGGTATACACCAGAGCGCAACTGGATCTGAGCGATATCCAATGGGGTCAGACAACCCTTGGGGAATTGGACCTAATGTTGGACTCGAGTTCAAATTGTTTTGGCCTCGATAGGGAAGGAGCTTCATTCGAATTCGCTCCCTGTGAAGAACCTTGTCTAGCTGATGCGGGTAGTATGCTTGCTGGAGATATTGCCTGTAAGGAAACGGACGAGCCCCTTACCTTGCGTGCGGGGATCAATGAATTCCCTACCATCCCTCGGAAGTATAAAAGGAGGTTTCTCCTTACAAATGGAGATTCTCTGCTGGTTGAGGGAGTGAAAAGAAAGCCTGTATTCCGGGTAGATTCTGTCGGTACCTATCGCATACACTCGTTTGTGTATAACCCGAGGACTTTTGATAGAAGTCAAATTGAGGAAGGAATTACTACCGGGTTAGACATACTTTCCTTTCTAGGTGAAAATGAGATATGTGCTTCTTTGGATGTTGAAGGGGCGATGTTCCAAGTAGATAGTTGCGAGAATCCCTGCGACGTTGACCCTGGAATGTTGGTAGCTCAACCTTACGAATGTATCAGTGATAGCCTAGGTTCGCTATTGAGTGCAATTCGTTCCTCCGCAGCTTCTATCCCACAGGGATACCAAAGAGCATACTTACTCTCTTCCCAGGGAGAAAAGATCGTAGAAGCACTGAGTCAAAATCCAGCCTTTTTCGTTACCGTAGAGGGTACGTACGCCATTCATACGCTGGTTTATGATCCCCTTACCTTTAATCCAGACGATATCAAGTTAGGGTCGGATCGAATTACAGATTTAATCGCAAACGGAAAGGAATTGGCGCTTTGTCTAGGAGTTGAGGAAGTTGGGGCTGTTTTTGAAGTCGCTTCCTGCGATACCATACCTAAAGCCTGTATAGCCGATGCAGGAACCTTGATGGCAGATTCCATCGCATGTTTGAGTCCTGATGCTACTGTATCCCTGATGGCAGTTGAAGGTATGGCACCTACTCTTCCTGAAGGGTATGCCCAGGTCTTTGTATTGACCCAGGATAGTAGCCTGACAGTTGCCGCAGTAGATACCTTCCCTATTTTTGAAGTGGGCACTCCAGGCTTGTATACGATTCATTCCTTTGTGTATGATCCCTCGGAATTGGTCTTGCCTGAATTAAGTGATTCAGTAGTTGTAACGGGTTTTGACCTCTTGGCAC
>JBCCTX010000265.1:0-10697 GCA_039197765.1 Bacteroidota bacterium | reverse complement strand
GTAATAGGTAATAGGTAATGGTGTACTTTGATCTTGGATCAAAGGTTACTATGGTCTATTGACTACATACTACGGACCATATCCTCAACTATTTAACTGTAGAACCTTTTCTCGAATCAAACTGTGGACTGTCGACTATCTAACCGTGGACTATCTTCTCCTATCAAAGGTTGCTATGGACTACTCAGTCTTCCCCTACTACACCGCTACAGGTGCCTTGATGACAGGATGCGGATCATATCCGACCAATTCGAAATCTTCATAGACAAAGTCAAAAATAGAATTGACCTTGGGGTTGAGTTTCATCTGAGGGAGAGGGCGTGGCTCTCTACTCAGTTGTAGACGAACTTGCTCAAAGTGATTGGAATAGATATGGGCATCACCAAAGGTATGTACAAAGTCTCCAGGTTCGTAGCCCGTTACTTGTGCAACCATGAGGGTGAGCAGTGCATAAGATGCGATGTTGAAAGGAACGCCAATGAACAAATCTGCGCTGCGCTGATACAATTGACAGGAAAGGCGGCCCCCTGCGACATAGAATTGAAACATGGCATGGCAAGGAGGAAGTGCCATCTGAGGTATTTCAGCTACATTCCATGCATTGACTATAAGTCTTCTAGAATCTGGGGTATTTTTGATAGCTTGTATCAATTCTGAAATCTGGTCCACCGTATTTCCATCTGCCCCCTTCCATGAGCGCCACTGTACCCCGTAAACTGGGCCCAACTCACCCGCTTCATCTGCCCAAGGATCCCAAATTCTGACTTTATTTTCCTTCAAGTACTGGATATTGCTCTCTCCCTTCAAGAACCATAATAGCTCATGTATAATGGACTTTGTATGAACTTTCTTTGTTGTAACCAATGGAAATCCCTCTCGTAAGTCAAAGCGCAATTGATAGCCAAAAACACTTCGTGTGCCTGTTCCCGTACGATCTGATTTATCAATTCCGTTGTCTAAGACGTACTGCAACAAATCCAGGTATGCTTTCATATATAATTTAGGTATTAGGTATTTTTTACTGTGTGTAGATAGCGTTTTCAGTGGACTGTGGATCTTATTACTTCCAAACTATCATCCACAAATATACAATTTGGAAGCGGAGCATTCCCGTTTCCCGTAGAATGTTCTTAATTTTGTTGGGAAAAGCCCATTTGTATAGGTAATAATACTAAATTCATTAACATGTACGTATCATACTTCGTATATTACTAAATTGAGTGGAGTAAATAGGCCTTTTACACAACACCCAAGGATAGATGAACGATATCCCGACCGAAAGATTAAAGTATCCCATTGGCAGGTTTCAATGGCCTCATAATATCTCTCCTGAGGAGATTGAGAGTAAGATCCAAGAGATTGCTACCTTTCCTCAACAGCTGCGGGCACAACTAGCAGCAATGAATCCCTCCTTCCTTCAGGAATCTTACCGACCTGGAGGCTGGACTATTCAGCAGTTGTTGCACCACGTTGCAGATAGTCACACGAACGCCTACATCCGGTTTAAATGGGCCTTAACAGAAGACGCTCCCACGATCAAGGCATATGATGAAAAGGCCTGGGCCTTGACTCCAGAAATCCAACAAACTCCAGTGGAAGAATCCGTACATTTGCTTGAAGCCCTTCACAAGCGGTGGGTAAGTCTGCTGAAAAGCCTTTCCCCAACAGATTGGAGTAAAACCTTTGTACACCCCGAATCTGGGAAAATATACACATTGGGGGTTACGGTGGCGTTATATGCATGGCATGGAAAACATCACCTAGCCCATATTACTGAATTTGAGAAGCGCAATCGTGATTAAGCCCCTTTGTACATTTTTTATATAGCGCATTCATTTTGGCCAAAAGAAAAACATCAAATCGTCGTAAATCAAGGAGCCGCAAGAGTTCTGAACCGGGAATATTAGATGGGATTTTTTCCATTTTTCGGGCGGATGCAGGTGATCCTGAATCTCGAGAAAAGTCAAGGAGAGTTATTGCATGGACCTTACTCTTCTTTGGGGTACTTAGCTTATTGGCCTGTGTATCCTACTTCTATACGGGTAAGGCAGATCAGTCTGTGTTGGAACCTGGAGCCGAAAACCAACCCGTAAGCAATTGGCTGGGATTTATTGGAGCAAAAATTGCTGACTTATTAATCTATAAAGGCTTTGGAATTTTTGGTTTTTTAATTCCCCTTTACATCATTTTTATCTCCTTGGTAATGCTAGAGGATGAATACTATTACCTTTTGCGCCAATCCTTTAAATACGTTGCATTCGGGCTAATCTGGGGATCAGTATTCCTTGCTTATATTTTGATTCTTTCCAATCCTGCCCCTAGCTCTATTCCTGTAAACTTTGACCTGGGGGGAGGGGTAGGATATGCGATTAATACGAGTCTATTTACGTATGTGGGAAGAATTGGCGTAGCCTTCCTCTTGCTATTTGCACTCATGATTTTTGCTGTGGTAAACTTCAATGCAGAAGTACGCGCCTCACGCATCGTATCAGGGGTCGCAGGCTTAGGAGAAGCCGTAAGATATCAGGCACAAAACTTAGCAGGAAGTGGAAAGTCCACCCCTAGAAACCGGCCACTACCAAAGTCTAAATCCTTATCCAATGGCCGCCAAAAAGAGGAGAGCGACGAAGCATCGGGAGTTGTTACAGAAAAAGAAGATAGCATTTCCCCTACGCAGGCAGAAGCAGGAGAACAAATTAGCTTAGACGTAAACCCACCGGTATTAAAAAAAGCTTCGAAAAAGAAATCAGGTACACCCATTTCTGCTGGCGATTTAGAGTTGACCATAGAACAACCCAACGAGGAAGAGATGGTCGTCCCTACTCAGCCAGAACTCGAACAAATTGGGGAGGATAATATTGGAAAAGTAGTAGGTTCTGACAACCAAGTAATGAGAATTATTCCCGCACAGGACCTTGAGACAGACAATAAAGATGAAGTGATCGATTGGGAGCAGTTCGACCCTACAAAAGAACTCTCCAATTACAATCCCCCAGTTTTGGAGCTATTGGATGACCATGGTGCAGGACAAAATTGGGGGGTAAATAGCGAAGAACTCAACGCCAATAAGAATAAAATCGTCGAGACGTTAGCGAACTATGGGATTGAGATTGTCAACATCAAAGCCACTATTGGGCCTACGGTTACTCTGTACGAGATTGTACCGGCACCAGGTGTTCGGATTTCAAAGATCCGCAACCTTGAAGATGATATAGCCTTGAGTTTGGCAGCCTTGGGGATACGAATCATTGCACCCATCCCTGGAAAAGGAACCATTGGCATAGAGGTGCCCAATTCCAAACGGGAAACTGTATCCCTTCGAGGGGTACTTTCCACGGTAAAGTTTCAGACCACTTCCTTTGAGCTCCCTGTAGCCATAGGCCGAGACATAGCCAATAAGGTATTTATTGCAGATTTGAACAAGATGCCTCACCTGCTCATAGCAGGTGCAACGGGCCAAGGTAAATCTGTGGGATTGAATACCATCATTACCTCCCTTTTGTATAAGAAGCATCCCTCGGAGATGAAGTTTGTGCTCATCGACCCGAAAAAAGTGGAGATGACCCTATACCAATCCTTGGCCTATCACTTCCTTGCACAGATGCCCGATCAGGAGGAACCTATTATTACAGATGTGTCTGAAGCGGTGAAGGTTTTGAAGAGTTTATGTGTGGAAATGGACCAAAGATATGAGCTCCTAAAATCGGCCCGTGTCAGAAACCTTAAAGAGTATAACCAAAAGTTTATCAAGCGTACCCTAAATCCACGGAAGGGACACCGGTTTTTACCGTATATACTATTAGTGATTGACGAACTAGCAGATATGATGATGGTGGCAGGCAAGGAGGTAGAAATGCCTATTGCCCGATTGGCCCAGTTGGCGAGAGCCGTGGGTATACACCTCGTCGTAGCGACGCAGCGACCCTCGGTCAATATCATCACAGGTATTATCAAAGCAAACTTCCCAGCAAGGATGTCTTATCGCGTTATATCAAAAGTAGATTCCCGCACGATCTTGGATGCCAATGGCGCAGACCAACTGGTAGGTAGGGGAGACTTACTGCTCGCTATGGGTAGTGAGCTGACGCGTATTCAAAATGCTTTTATTGATACCCCTGAGGTCGAAAAGGTCGTAGACTTCATTGCCCAGCAGCGCGGATATCCAGAACCCTATTTTCTTCCAGAAATTATCGATGAAAAGAGTTCGGGAGATTCAGATGAGCCGCTGGAGCTAGATGACAATTTTGAAGAGGCCGCTCGCGTAATCGTTCGACATCAAATCGGATCTGCTTCCCTGATTCAACGGAAGTTGAAATTGGGATACAACAGAGCCGGTAGAATCATTGATCAATTAGAACGGGCAAAAATTGTAGGCCCACATTCGGGCAGTAAAGCCCGAGAAGTCTTAATTTCCGATGAAGCTGAATTGGAACGCTATTTGAGTAACTTGTTATAAATCAATTTCTTATGAAAAAAATCACGTTGTATATCACAAGCGCATTATTTGTTTTTGGCGTATTCTTCAATGCGGAATTGCTTGCACAAAGCGATCCCTCTGAACAGATATTGCAGGAGTCCCGAAAGAAATTTGAGTCCTTGACGGACTTTTCAGCTACTTATAGCTATGAATTGAAAAATGCAGCCATGAAATCTGACCGAGTCGCCAAGGGAGGAGATTTCCGCTACAAAGATGGTATGTACTACCTAGATATGGGAAATCAGGCTATTTACTGCGATTTAGAAAGCCAGTGGATTCACCTTAAGGCAGATGAAGAAGTTACCATTGTAGAGTATGATCCAGAAGAGGCGGTAAACATCGAATCTGTATACAAAGTCTATGAGTCAAACGCAAAATCTCAATACATGGGAGAGGAAATGCTGGGCAACAGTAAAGCGCACAAAATCCTCATGACTTCTCTAGACAGTGAGTTAGAATACAATCGGGTTACCCTGTGGATCAATAGCAAGACGAAATTGCTAGAAAAAGCTTCTCTGGTAGATCGGAATCAAACAGAGGAAGTAATCGTCTTCAAAAATCTTCAGACCAATCAGGGCTTTTCATTAACTGATTTCCAATTTAATACAACCAAGCACCCCAATGTAGATATATATGATGAGCGGTAGGCCTCCCAATTCCTACTTAAAATTGCTTACATAAAAATAAATGCCGTTCAGGCAAGGAAATATAAAAGGAATCCCAAGTTGGGATTCCTTTTCTTTACTTGGCTCTCTTAGAGCGCATGGCCTTGAATTTATCTATAGAGTCATCTGCTACGAATTTCTTATACGCCTCGGTTTCTACGCCATACATAGCAATTCTTCCCTCCACATCCGAGTGAATCCCCCAACCGTATCTTTTTGTTAGAGGTGAAGCCCGAAAGCAGGGCTGACCTTTGGAAAAATAATGCTGTCGTTGCTCATCCCATTCTCCTTTGGGAAATTCTTTTCGGGTAGCAAAAACTGAAAATAGAACTTCGTCTGATGTGTACTTATAGGGATTTTCATACAACATCTCAAACTGAAGGTTGGCGACTGATTTTTTTTCGCCTCGCTGGGGAGGCATTTCCCCAACAGTTGCAGGACAGTCTTCCGCTATCTCTATGAAGGCATTGAAATAGTTTGTTGAGTGCATATTGAGTCTATTACTATGACCTAATTCGGTATTTTTACCCAAATCTACCTAGGCTGTTTGACAACCCTATGTCACAGGCTTTTTTGCATGTTTAATTCGTTGAGCTTCCACATATTCTTCCAATGTCATTTCATGTGGGGAAAAGGATTCTTCCAACTGGCGGAGGTTTACAATCCTATCTAGCCGAAAATTTCGGAAATCCTTTCTTAACCTGCACCAAGCGATTAATACCCACTTATCTAGGGTATTGTGATAGATGGCAAAGGGTTCTACCTGTCTAAGGGAAGTTTGGGCGTCATTTTCCTTTTTGTACTCTATTGTAAGTACCCGATAATTGGTCAATGCTGTTTGAATGTCAGATAAAAAGCTACTGCGTCGCTCTGAGTTCCAATTCTTCCCTACAATAACACGATCTGCAAGGAAATTTACCTTCTCTTTATTTGAATGCTCAAGGACCGATTTAATCTTGTCTACAGCGGATGCTAACGCGGAAATGAGAGAAGCGTCAGTGGTTTTATCCATCATTTTCTTAGCGATAATCAATGCATTGGCCTCAGACTCTGTGAACATTACTGGCGGTAGTCTATATCCCTCTACCAAGGAATAACCTTTGCCCTCTTCTATACTCAAAGGAACACCCGCCTCTTCTAAAGCTGCCAAGTCGCGATAAATGGTTCGGGTACTCACCGCAAAATGGGAAGCTAACTCTTTAACAGATACCCTAGCTTTGCTCTGCAGCTTGAGTAAAATGGCCGTTAACCTAGATAAACGAGGAATTTTATCTGTATCCATCTCAGCAGAATATGTTAGAATGTAGAGAATATAAGGACCCTTCCCGTAGAAATAAAGTGAATTTTCTCCTATGCCTTTTTCCTCTTAGCCCTACATACTCTATATTTAAGAAATTAATTTGATCTTGACATGATTCAACGCATTCAATCCCTTTTCTTCTTACTAGCAGCGCTATGTATTTTGGCCCTCCTCTTCGTTCCCTTTTGGAAATACGATGCTTCTGGTAGTACTCAGTTTCTACAAGCACTTTCTGTAGACAACATAGGAGAATCTGCTACTCCTGGTGCAATTTCCTTTTCAGAAAATCCCCTCCACATGGGTTTCTTTGGATTAAGTATAGTCATCCCTCTTTTACTATTGGTAGTCATCTTCCTATTTAACAATCGTCCCCGGCAGATAAGCCTGGGATTTGTTGCCTTAATGCTTTCTTTGATCCTTATCCTCGTGATGGTCTTCTTTTCCAGACAGGGACCTTATGGAGGCTTTACCCCAAGTGAAGGTACTGTTCAGCTAGGGCTAGCCTTCCCTATGGTGGCTGTGGTCTTGATTTGGTTGGGTATTAAACGGGTTCAGGCAGATGAGGCTTTGGTGAAGTCAGTGGATCGGATTAGGTAGTCGGTGGTCAAAAGTGTACTTTGATTTCTAATCAAAGGTTACAACTACGGACCATGGACTACCGACTATGAAACCCATTCACAAATCCAGGCGTTTGAATATTACCTCAGGTATATTTTTGATAATGAGCATGATATAACGCCACATCCAACGAGAATAAAGGACATTTTTCTTCTTTTTTACAGCGCGGAAGACATCCTTTGCCACTTGTTCGGGTTTGGCTGTAAGGGAAGGAGGTAAGTCCATACCTTCTGTCATGGCTGTATATACAAATCCAGGCTTCACGGTGAGTACATGGACTTCAGAATTGTGAAGTCGATTTCTCAATCCAGAAAGGAAGGCAGAAAAGCCTGCTTTAGCACTTCCATAAATATAGTTTTTGGCTCGACCTCGATCTCCTGCTACAGAACTAATTCCCACTAGGGTTCCTTCGCCTCGATCTTGCATGTAATTGGCCGAAATCTGTAGGATGGATACGGCTCCCAAGAAGTTGGTTTCCAGGGTTTCTCGCAATAGCTCAGGCTCTACTTCTGCTCGTTCCTGGTCTGGGTAAAAACCAAACACACATATAACAATCCCAGGTTTGGGATCCAGGCTGTCATAGAATGCCTGGTGGATCTGCCAGTTTCGTGCGTCAAATTCGTAAAGCAAAGCTTCCACCCCATAGCGAATAGCATAATCGCTCACATCATTGACCAGGCGCTCAACGTTCCTGGCTGCTAGTTGAAGCGGATAGCCTTTTTCCGCAAAGGCATGGGCAATCGCCCGACCAATGTCAGAGTTAGCTCCTAGAATAAGAACAGGTGCTAGTTTAGTTGAACTCATAATGGAAAGCGGGCGTTTTCCCAGAGCGGTCAACTAACCCCCAGTAAATATGGTCGGAGAAAGTAGGCAAGCCCAATCCAAAAATCCAGTTTTCCGCTATCTGCTCCCTTCCCGGAGGAGGGGCATAGGTAAATTCAAAGGTATCGATATTCCCCTCATTTAGTTGGGGGGCATACCGGACTAAAAATACATAAGCATCCTCCAAATACATGCGAAGTTGACGCTCCAAGGCTTCTGACCAAGCGCGTTTAGAGGGAAAGGTATCGGGAAAAAGTTGGTGAACTTCTTGGACGGACTGCTTGACACTTCCGGTAGTTGCTTTCATCTCCTCCAAGTAAGAGTGAAAGATTTTATCTAGCGCCTTAAAGAAATCAACCTTCCCTTCAAAGTTCTGGCTTTGCAAGGCTACTTCAGATTCGTCAATGATCCATTGAATGGAAGCGATTTGGTACTTTTCTGTGAGGACTTCCTGGATTTTCTGTTCAAAACCATGGGTATTGATTGGAGAAAGTTTTCGGTCGAGCCAGGCCTTAGCTGAATCTGTCCATTTGTAGAATTGCCGCAAATAATCTAGGGTCCGCTGCTCCGTCTCCGTAATCGTACCTCCATCTATAGCCGCCTCCCATATGGGGACGGCATCAAATACTTCCAAGTCATTGCCAGGGTGTACCGCAAGCGCAGTCTCTGCGGCCTCTAACATCTTTCGATCATATTTTATCCCATCAATTATTTTGTAGTAGCTCATCTATTTCCATTTTTGCCAGGCAAACTTGTATATTATCTCCTCGTATTTAACTATATGTCCGACCAAGAATACAAATTCCAACTCAAGGCTCCCTTTAGACCATCAGGTGACCAACCCGGAGCGATCCAACAATTGGTGGAAGGCAGCAACCAGGGTGAACCCCACCAAGTCTTATACGGAGTTACAGGCTCAGGTAAGACCTTTACCATTGCAAATGTCATTGAGCAACTCCAACGTCCCACCCTCATTATCAGCCACAACAAGACCCTGGCAGCACAATTATACGGAGAATTTAAAGAATTCTTCCCGGAAAACTTAGTGGAATATTTCATTTCTTATTACGACTACTATCAACCTGAAGCCTTTATTCCTTCTACAAATACATACATTGAGAAAGACTTACAACTCAATGCAGATATAGAAAAATTGCGCCTAAGAGCCACTACTTCCCTGAGTATGGGTAGACGTGATGTAATCGTAGTTGCCTCTGTATCTTGCATTTATGGTATTGGAGCACCTGAAGACTATCAAGCCAACACCTTCCAATCCTACCAGGGCCAGGTAATCTCCCAGAATATGTTCTTAGACAAGTTAGTCCGTTTGTTTTACAGTCGGACCCAGACTCTCTTAGATTCTGGTAAGTTTCGCGTAAAGGGGGATACCATAGATATATACCCTCCACAGGAGGATTATGGCATTCGCCTACAGTTTTTTGGAGATGAAATCGAAAAAATACAGCGCTTTGACCTAGATTCAGGAAAGCGTATTGAGGACCTGAAGTGGTATACTTTCTACCCTGCAAACCTCTTTGTCACAAGGCGAGAAAGCCTAAACCTGGCTATTCAGGAAATACAGGCAGATCTGATTAAGCAAGTCGACTACTTTGAGGCACAGGGTTTATTCCTAGAAGCCAACCGCCTGAGGGAACGTACAGAATTTGACTTAGAAATGATGCGCGAACTGGGCTATTGCTCGGGTATTGAGAACTACTCCCGCTATTTAGCCCGTCGTCAACCTGGAAGCCGACCTTACTGTCTCATTGACTATTTCCCTGATGACTTTCTCCTTGTATTAGATGAAAGCCATGTGACCATTCCCCAGGTTCGGGGCATGTTCGCAGGCGACCGTTCACGTAAGTACACTTTGGTAGAGCATGGTTTTCGCCTGCCTTCTGCCCTTGACAATCGCCCTCAACGCTTTGAAGAGTTTGAATCGCTCATGAATCAAGTATTGTACATGAGTGCGACGCCAAGTGATTATGAATTGGAAAAGAGCCAGGGGGTAGTTGTTGAGCAAATTGTCCGTCCGACAGGCTTACTCGATCCACCTGTGGAAGTTCGCCCATGTACCACTCAGGTAGATGACTTGCTAGACGAAGTAGACAATGAGGTAAAAAGAGGGAACCGTGTATTGGTAACTACGCTTACCAAGCGCATGGCAGAAGAACTTACGCGCTATCTGGGCGACCTGGATATTCTGGCCAAATACATCCACTCTGATATCGCCGCCCTGGATCGAGTAGATATTCTCAAAGACCTCCGAGAAGGAAAGTTTCACGTGCTCGTAGGGGTAAACCTACTCCGTGAGGGCTTAGACTTACCGGAAGTGGGCTTGGTGGCCATTCTGGATGCAGATAAGGAAGGCTTTCTGCGTTCTGCACAGGCTCTGATCCAGACCGCAGGTCGTGCTGCCCGCCACGAAGAAGGGCGTGTGATTCTCTATGCAGATCGCATTACGAAGTCCATGCAAAAACTGATCGATGAAACCGAATATCGGCGGACCAAGCAATTGGCCTATAACGAAGCACATGGAATCACTCCTCAATCGGTCAACAAGGTCAAGAAGGATATTTTTGAAAGCGCACTAGGGAATCGTGCAAAAACCTATGAAGAGTTCGAAGAAAAAGTGACGGTTGCAGCTGAAGCGGTTGCAGAGTACCTCAGTTCGGACGACTTGGCGAAAAAGGTTCGGGAGGTTAGAAAAAAGATGGAGACGGCGGCTAAGGAGCTGGACTTTATAGAGGCAGCAAGGTTGCGGGATGAGATGTTTGCCCTTCAGTCGGTGTTGAAAGAGCGAGGGGGATGAAAG
>JBCCTX010000264.1:0-10774 GCA_039197765.1 Bacteroidota bacterium | reverse complement strand
GTTCCACCTGAACTAAGGCTACATTGCTTAATTATTTCACTTCGAGTTAATCCTTTGGGCATTACCGCTAATACCTTGATAAAATCAATATGTCTATCGGGTTTGGAAAAAAGAGCTTCATACAAATTGGGAAATTCATCTATGAGAAGGCCATCTTTTGAAAAGCAGATTTCATCTATGTTGAAGGTTGCACTTTTCCCCCCTTTAATTTCTTTCAAGTAATGGGGAATACCTCCCATTACCATATAAAGTTCTAATATGGAATACCGATCCAAATGAACGTTCCTGCTTTTTAGGTAGTTTTCAGTTTCATTCAAGGTAAAACAGACTTCTTCTCGCTATTCTTCGATTCTAGAAATCGCCGAAGGATGTCAAAGGCCTGTAACCATGAGTTAGGAGGGGCAAGTAATCGCGATGGGCTTGGGAGCCTTGCATTCAGGAGGTTGGTAAAATTCTCTAACTGGGTAGAAACACCTGCCTTATTCAATCCTGTAATCTGAAATACAATTTCATCATGAATAGTATACTTTTGGCCAAATATATAAACCCTGTACCTTCTCAACAGGAAACCACAGTTCCCCTTGACAGATAATACTCCTCATCTCCTCTAAGCCCAAACTGGCATAACTTGTGATATCTTACACGCGGGCTATCTAGATTAGTAATCCCAAATTAACCCCTGGGTACCCAAATAAGGGTTTTGTAATGATTCTATTTTCACCGATATTGAATAAGACGAAGAATCAGAATTAACATATTTCAAATTATGTGAATTCTCTTTAACATTTTTTTGACAAATTTACTCGCGTATGAGTGCCTCTGAGCTACCGACTACCAACTACCGACCTTCACCTCAAGTGAGTTTAGCCCCCTATTCAGGGTCCTGGGGAAAAGGGGAAGTTTTACACCTACTTCGACGCACTACCTTTGGCAATAAGCGGTCGGATATGGAGGCCTTACTGGCATTGGACCTAGAGAGTGCTATTGAGCAATTATTCACACCGGAACCTCCTCCTCCTCCTCCTGTAAACGAGTATGAAGGTATCAAAGTTGATGGGATTCCTTCCCTGATCCGGGACCCACAAGTAGCACCAGGAGAAACCTGGGTCAACACGCGGAGGTCAGAAGATGGAACCCTTCAGTGGCTACGGATGCGCGGCCTTAAAAACTGGATGACTCGGCAAATTCAGGAGCAAGGATTGAGTATCCACCAAAAAATGATATTTTTCCTTCAATCCTTTGTTACCAATAACTACGGCGATAGTGGACACGCACAGTCCTGCTACCAGCACTACCAACTTTTTTTCCAATATGCTTTCGGGAACTACAAGGAATTTATTAAAGCTTACACGGTTTTACCACTTACCCTCCAATACCTAAATGGCAATGTAAATGTGTTTGGGGCTCCCGATGAGAACTATGCAAGAGAATTACAGGAGCTTTTTACCATTGGCAAAGGCCCTAGCTCTGGCTATACGGAACAGGACGTAAGAGAAGCCGCTCGAGTTCTAACAGGTTGGACCTTTTTCTGGCCAGATATTGAGACGCAATTTGTATCGCGCAACCACGACCCAGGAAACAAGCAGTTCTCGGCTTTTTACAACAATACCCAAATAACTGGTAGGAGTGGTAATGCGGGCCGTGAGGAACTGGATGATTTACTGGATATGATTTTTGCTAACTCCGAGTGTGCCATGTATTTGTCAAGGAGAATATATACCTTCTTTGTCTTTCCAGAAATTTCCGAGGAAATAGAAGCGAATATTATCCCCCAAATGGCAACATTGTTGCGAGAAAACAACTATGATTTTATTCCAGTATTGAAAACCCTGCTTCGAAGCGAGCACTTTTTTGATTCCGCAAACCGAGGGGTAATTGTCAAATCTCCGCTCGATTTTATCTATGGAACCTTCCGCACCTTAGGTGTCGAATTTCCCTCGGACTACTCCTCGCTATTGGAAAAGTATCAAACAGAGACTGGCCCTATGTGGCTGACCAGTGATTTGGGGATCTCCATCGGAGATGCCCCCTCTGTTGCAGGCTGGCCCGCCTATTACCAAACTCCTACCTATGACAAAACTTGGGCGACTGCAAATACCATTGCCCTTCGCGCCTTACGTACAGACTCTCTCATCTACTGGGGCTTTTGGACCCCAGGCCGACTGCTCAATATCGATGTGCTTTCCTTTACAGCTTCTTTTGAGCGCGCAGACGACCCCAACCACCTGATAGCAGACCTCCTGGAGTTCCTGCTGGGATACAATGATCCGGACCCCAGTCTTGTACAAAATTTAAAGGGAATCCTGTTGTCCGGCCAAGCAGATGACTCCTATTGGACAGTTGCATGGGTAAACTATCTGTCTAATCCCAGTAGTGCAACGTTCCGAAATACGGTTGAGAATCGCCTCAAATTCATGTATCAAAAGATTCTACAATTACCTGAATTCCATCTCCATTAAGCTAAGCAAGTAATGAAAAGAAGAGACTTTTTTAAGCTGTCAGGCTCAGTAGCTCTGGGTTCAGGTTTCGGCCCTCTTGGGGTTGGAGCTTATAGCCAAGTAAGCAACCCTATGGCTAACCTTCTGCTGGGAATGGAAGAGAGTGATCGGGTATTGGTTATGGTCTTCCTCAATGGGGGTAATGATGGATTGAATACCTTGGTTCCACTGGACTACCTTTCTCAGCTAAATGCCGCTCGCCCCAATATCATGCAACCAGATAATTCTCTGATCGAACTGCCTGGAACAGGTTTGGGTATGCACAGTGCAATGGGTAAGATGAAGGAGCTGTACGACGAGGAAAAATTACTGATTGTTCAAAATGTAGGCTATGATAATCCCAACTTTTCACACTTTCGCTCTACAGACATATGGATGTCAGGTTCGGATTCAAACCAGGTAATTAACAGTGGCTGGACAGGTAGGTATATGAATAACGAGTATCCCAACTATCCTTTCGGCTATCCCAATCCAGAAAATCCGCATCCTTTAGCTATCGAAATTGGAAATACATCCTCTTTACTCTTCCAAGGGCCTGATACTAAGATGGGCATGTCCATCACAGACCCCAAGTTCTTTTACGACCTCATCGAAAACATAGAGCCTCCTGTTCCTGCAGGTCGTGCGGGTGAGCGCATCGAACTGATCCGCGTGTTGCAAAAGCAATCCGAGCAGTACAACCTACGGGTGAAGGAAGCAGCTGAAAAAGTTCCCACTCAAAAAGCATATCCCAATCACAATTTGGCCGCTCAGCTCAAAATTGTTTCCCAACTCATTGCTGGAGGCCTCCAAACCAAATTATATCTGGTTCAGTTGAGAGGTTTCGATACCCATGCAAGTCAGGTAGTCCCTGGAAACCCTACACAAGGAGATCACAGCTATCTCCTCAAAGACGTTTCAGAATCTATTGGCGCTTTTGTAGACGATATGGAATTCCTGGGCACTCAAGACCGCGTACTGGGAATGGTATTCTCAGAATTTGGTAGGCGTATTCGGGGAAATTTCTCTAATGGTTCTGACCACGGCACTGCGGGGCCCATGTTTCTCTTTGGCTCTCCCGTTCAAAAAGGTATTATCGGGAGTAACCCCGTCATCCCTGATACGGTCAATCCCTGGGACAACCTAGAACACGAGTTTGATTATCGTCAGGTATATGCCAGCGTTTTCGAACAGTGGTTTTGCGTACCCCGAGAGGAAATGGAAGATACCCTACTCAGAGGCTTTGAGACCCTTTCCCTAGTACAACCCTCCCTGAGCTGTAATTTGGCTACCTCAGACAAATCAAGATTAGATGGAGAGGCTGGCATCCGACTCTTTCCTTCGCCTGCAAAAGATCGGATCACCGTAGAATTTCTCTCTGGAGGTGAATCTATCCATATGGATATAATCGGTTTGGATGGGAGATTGGTCCAACAACACCCTTGGCAACGCTATCCACTCGGCGTTCAATCCCTCCAACTGGATATTTCTCAGCTCACCGCAGGCCATTACTTTTTGCGAATACATACACGTGGCGGAGCCGTTTCACAGAAGTTTGTGAAGCTGCCATAAGCTCATACACCTCATAAAGAATTTTAAGTTAGAATTTACATACCTGATTCTCTAATTCTAGGGTTGGTTTCCTGTTTACTATTTAAGAAGTGGGGAGTTATCCTACTTTAAGCCTGATTTCCCCTTACCATTTATCCCCTATAAGTCCCCCAGTCTCCCTAAAACTATACCAGATACCAGTAGGGTATTCCTCACAGAGAGAGAAGCTATGGGAATTCTTCACTTGATGTCTATAATAAGTTTACCCTTTCCTCTGCAAAACGTGTAACCCTCTCGATCATCAGTTCCATAACAAATTTTGATACCTCATCCACCTTCTTGAAGAAAGTGGAAGGCATATAGCCAGTAATAACAATGCTGGTAATGAGAACCGAATAACCTTTCGCGTGAAGGAGTATGACCTGAGTGCCCTTGAGCAGTTGACTGTCCAGTTTGCGCCTAGAGGCACCTCTGAATGGAGTTCATTTATGGTGTTAGATCTCGTTGAATCTCCTTTTGGTACGTAAGTGATCGCAGACGTAGGAGCATTGGAGGAAGGAGTTTACAACTTACGCTTGCGAGTAACTTGTGAGTCGGGAACCATGTTCTCCAACCGCATTTCAGGAATGATCGATAGGACGGCTCCCATAGTATTTGATCTTCCTCAACCCATAGATGATGTTTATCAAAGTGGCGACCAGATTTCTGCAAGCTTCAACGAATTGCTAGATGCAAATGCCCCAGAACTGATAAAATCAACGTAAGCATCGATGGATATAATCCAGAACCCTTGAAGATGAATTTTTGGAGTCCTTCAGGGCAATTGGTGAGAATTGAGCTATTGGGCAATACCAACACAGCGTTTTAGGAATTTCCTATAGACTATTTTTATGAACCACGCGAGCCTTTCCTATCGGAGGACTCGCATTTTTTACATAATTTCCTATTAGAAATTTTTAGCCATATGAAATCCACAACTAGACGAACCTTTCTCAAGCAGACAGCTTCTGTTGGGGTTGGCCTTTCGGTAGCCCCCAGTATTATTCCTTCCTCAGCCCTTGGAAAGCATTCAGGTTTTCTCCCTCCTTCAGATCGGATTACCCTCGCCTTCATTGGGGCAGGAAATCAAGCTGGCAATGATGCACGCGGCTTCCTTAGGGACGAACGCGTGCATATCACCAGTATTTGCGATGTGAATGCTGAATCTATGGGATACTGGAATGGAGCGGTGGCAGGGAGAGAACCTTTACGTAAACGCGTAGATGAAAGCTACGCTCGCAAATTCGGCAGAAACTACTCCGGGACAAAAGGCTATGAAGATTTTCGCGAAGTATTGGAAGATACGGATATAGATGCAGTGGTAATAGATACTCCCGACCACTGGCACGCTATTCCCGTTATGATGGCTGCGGCCAAGGGTAAAGCTATCTACTGCCAGAAGCCCCTTTCCCTGACTATTCCAGAGGGTCGTGCCATGAGCGATGCAGTAAACAAGTACCAAGCCGTTTTTCAGACAGGAAGCCAGCAGCGATCGAGCCACTATTTTAGACGTGCCTGCGAATTGGTTCGAAATGGCCGCATTGGTAAACTCCATACGGTACGCTGTGGTCTACCCGGCGGAACGCCTGATTTTGGCAAAACCGGCTATCTCACCAATCGCCTCCCCATCCCTAAGGGCTTCCATTACGACATGTGGTTAGGGCCAGCTCCTGAGGCTGCTTACTGTCCTGCCCGTACCCATGTGAATTTTCGGTGGGTACTAGATTACTCAGGCGGGCAGGTAACAGATTGGGGGGGGCATCATCCCGATATCGCCCAATGGGGGATGGATACGGAACTCACTGGCCCTGTAAAAATCCAGAATGCCCGGGCCAAATGGGCGGACCATCCGGTATGGAATACTGCCATTGAATACTACTTTGAATGCCTGTATGAAGATGGAGTAAAACTCATCGTGTCCAATGAAGAAGAAATCATGGGGGTTAAATTTGAGGGGAGTGAAGGTTACGCCTGGGCTACCCGAAGGAGTCAAGGGGCGAGTTCAGAGGATATATTCTTCAGTTCCTTAGGAGAAAAAGAGATCCATCTTTACAAAAGTGATGACCATTACCGCAATTTTATTGACTGTATCTATTCGAAAGAGGAGACGGCTGCACCTGTTGAGAAGGCCCATCGGTCCATTAGCATCGGGCACTTAGGGAATATTGCTATGAAACTCGGTGAAGACCTGGAATGGAATCCTAAGAAAGAGCAGTTTGTGGGAAATGAAAAAGCGAACAACCTATTGGCTAGGCCCATGCGGGCGCCTTGGAATAAAGTGTTTGAGGAGTACAAAGTGTAAATAGGATGGGGAATGAGGAAATTAGGGCATGGGGTATAGGAGGACTAGTTTCTCCATAAATATTTGAGATCAAGGTATGCAATATGTAAAGTGTCATCATACAATTGAGGACTTTCTTGAGCGGTGTGGTACACATCTGGAAATCCATGAGGTAGAAAATGGCCTTATGCTTGGGCTTGTTCTGAGAGAACAAAAGCTAGGAGGGAATACTTCGGACGTAATCCTTCTCTCTGTCTGGGAGAGAGATGATTTTAAAGGAGCCGCTATCCAGACCCCTCCACGAAACTTGGTAATTTCCCAAATGGGTAAAGAGGCGATAGAAGCGATGGTGGAATATCTGCTCGAGCATCACGTTGAATTCCCAGGAATAGTAGGTCCAGAGCCTACTGTGGGAACATTTGCTGCTGCATGGAAATACTCAACCGGAAACTCCTGGTCACTTCACATGAAGCAGATGATGTATGCCTTACATGAGGTGATTCCTGTTAATGGAATTCCAGGTACCTGTATTCAGGCAAGTACCGATGCGTTGGAGATTGTGGCTAAATGGTTTCAAGCCTTTGGAATGGAAGCCTTACCATTTAATGCCCCTCCTACCTGGAGTCAGTCATTGGAGGACGCCGCAAGAAGAATTGGAAAAGAAGAAATTTTTCTGTGGAAATTAGGAGACAGTTACCGCTCCATGGCAGGGGTTTCCTCTCCAACCCCAAATGGAATACGGGTAAATGGGGTATTCACCCCCAAAGAATATCGGGGTAAGGGCTATGCGAGCACACACGTAGCTACAGTAAGTCAACTTCAATTAGCTCAAGGAAGGAAATTTTGTTTTCTCTACACAGATGCCACCAATCCCACTTCTAATAAGGTCTACCAGCAGATCGGGTATCAGTTTGTTTGCCATGGTGGACTGTATATATTTTAGCATGAATTTTTTACTTAATTTCCCCTATGGCAAGACTCGACCTGTTTGGGAAGCACAAACGACACATATGGCAACAACTCTGTGAACAGATTGACGCGGACTTTTTTCGGGCGAAGTTTCCCAAACCCGACCGGATTGAAGCCTGGCATGGAAACTGGATGATTACCATTGATACCTTCACTATTGACAAGGTCATATTCACCCGTTTTCGTGCCCCTTATGTGAACCGGGATGACTTCATATTTACCATCTTCCGGGAGCATACTGGACATAAGATTGGAAAAATTTTTGGGCTCAAAGACATCGAAGTGGGGTATCCAGATTTTGATCGCGACTTTATTATCCGTGGAAGCGATCAGCGCAAATTAGAAATGATGTTCGCCAATCCTAATATAAGGCAACTGATTAGCTTTCAGCCCAAAATTCGACTAGAACTCCGACGGGATGCTCCCCTCTTCGCTAAGAAGTTTCCCAAAGGGGTTAATGAACTTTATTTCCATTGCAGTGGGATCTTGTCCAACCTAGATCAATTATATGATTTGTACGACCTGTTTGGTTTTGCGTTGGACCATCTTTGTGCAATAGGGACTGCCTATGAGGATGAGCCAGGTTTTGCGTACTATTAGTAACTGCAACCTTTATTCCCATAAAGTCCTAAATCAGATTTCTATTCTTCTCTATTTCCACTGAAAATTTCTTTACTAATCCTTTCAAATAAACTATTTATTTGATATATCAAATAAATTATCTTACTTGTGCTTAAATCATTTATATGGAATTCATTTCTCCCAATAAAATTGTCATTTATTCGATTGAGCTAGCTATTAAATCTTACAGAAAATTCGCTCAAAAGAACATTCAACGTACTGTCGATGATATCACGCTTGATCAAGCGCTCTTATTAATCTTGCTACAAAAAGATCCCTCTCTCAATCAAATGCAACTGTCTAAAATCTTGTTCAAGGACTATGCAGCTACAACAAGAATAATAGACCTACTGGTGAAGAATGGGTATTTAAGTCGGACTGTTCATCAAAAAGATGGGAGAAGAAAAGCGTTGAGCATTTCTCCAAAAGGTACTGAGACAATAAAAACGGTAAAACCGATAATTGCTAATAATAGAAAAACCGCGCTTGATGGACTTTCAAAAGAAGAAATAGAAACATTAGATAGACTTCTCAAAAAAATTGTATCAAACTGTAACTAAATTGTCATGGAAAGAACTTGTGTATTACTCATGTTCATGCTTTCAGGCTTACTTGGCTACACACAGCAATTAGGCCAGCGGGGGGAAAGCATATCCAAAATAAAAAAGTATCTCAGCCAACAGGCTGCAAAGGATAGCCTACATGGAACCGTTCTCATAGCAGATGGGGATAGTATCTTAGTAAGGGAAGCATACGGATATTGGGATACTGAACATACCCAGCGGCATTCACCGGTAGGAAAAATTGGGTTAGCATCTATGGGAAAGATGTTCACTGGTATTTCTATCATGCAACTTGCCTCTCAAGGTAAAATAGATTTGGATAAATCAATAGGAACCTATCTCCAAGACATTAAAAATCGAACCTTAAGGAATCAAGTAACTATAAAAGAACTTTTAAGTCATAGAAGTGGCTTGGGTAGTTACTGGGGCTACACCACAGAATCTGATCAAGGCAATTTGGATAGGCTATACCAATTAATATTAGAGAAGGAGAAGGTAAAAAAGAATAGGAAATTTAGTTACAGTAACTCTGGTTTCATTCTACTAGGTAAACTTATTGAAGTGATAAGTGGAATGACCTATGAGCAATACGTCAAGGTTAATATCCTGAAACCGCTGAAAATGTATGACACCGAGATTGGTATATCTGATGGTGGAGGCAATTCCACTGTTGATGACCTATTCAAGTTTTCAATGGGGCTAAGAAATCACCAACTCCTTTCTGAACAATCGTTTGATGCAATGATTCAAGATCAGTCGAATAATAATTATGGCTTAGGATTTACGGTAGAAATTAGGAATAATCATAAAATTTATGGCCACAGAGGTGGATTTTATATAGAGAACACTGTAATTGGGGTTGCCTCGGGATTGGAAATAGTAAATGATAGCCTTACCGTTATCATTTTGACCAATAGAAACCCAGGTATGGGTGGGGGGGATGCACGCAATTTTATGTTAAATGTTCTAACAGATAATCAGGATGGTTAGGTAGATCTCAGGTGCTATTCCCCCTTTCCCCCGGCATTTACCGCGACAAGAATAAGTATCTCTTCGAGAACAAAGAAATACCATGCACTCACTCTAAGAATTACTATTGGATAAAAATAGGATCTTGTCATTCCAACTACTTGTATACCTATGCGACCTTTAAGTACTATTGCTCCAGACTGGTGGGATTATACCACCCTCGATAGAAAGATACTAGATGCCGCTGCAAAACTGACAGCGGACGATCTTCCCACTCTTTCCCGACCTGGATTTCAGGTGAAAATCTATGAGACCCTGGAAGACTTTTACTTGGCTGAAGCCTTGGAATATATCACTACCTGGCAGCAGGCTACTCCCGATAATCCGGTAGGGCTATGCGGCCCCATAGGTCCTACGGAGCAGTTGCCCCTCGTTGCGCGCTTGGTCAATGCCTTAAACATTGACCTAAGTCATGCACATTTTTGGGCAATGGACGAATGGGTGGAAAACGGTACTGCGGTGCCCATCACCCATCCGCTGAGTTTCAAAAAGGCCAATATGGAGTTGTGTTTCAATCGTATTCGTCCTGAATTACGAATGCCTGAGGAGAACCTCCATTTCCCCAACACCGACCTAAGAGCCTATCACGAAAGCTGGGAAAAAGCTCGCTGCCTGGTTATGCAAGGAGGACAAGGAGAAGTCAAACACTGGGCCTTCAATGATCCCCTCAGACGAACTGGGGCTTACCAAGACATTCCTCCCTCTCCTGAGGTTTACCGCAAGCTTAAAACCCGAGAAGTTGAGTTGCATCCCATTACCCTGATTCAGAATGCCAGAACCTCAGGGGGAGGCGTGGTTCAAAACGTGCCTACTCGCGCGCTGACTGTAGGCCCTTATGAAACCTGGAAATCTGAGAAGGTTTCTATTTGGCATGCGGGAACGCATGATAATCCTTTTGGAATGCGCCTATCGACTTATATGATCTCCAAAGGAATTGCGGATAGTTCTGTCCCTATGTCTCTTCTGGCAGAGCATCCTCATGTGCAGTTTAACTTTTTCCGGCCGGGTATTGGGGTTTGTGAGGCCGAGATGCATTGAGAGGCTCTTTGAGCGTTTTGTGCAGTTCTGGGGAGAGACAGGATTGGGGGATTGAAAGGATCAGATATGGGGATAAGAGGGTTGAATAGACTCATTTTGGCCTTTAATCTCGTAAATCCTATCAATCCCCCAATCCTGTCTCTCCCCAGAACTGCACAAAACGCTCAAAGAGCCTCTCAATGCATCTCGGCCTCACAAACCCCAAT
>JBCCTX010000263.1:0-10775 GCA_039197765.1 Bacteroidota bacterium | reverse complement strand
TTTGCATTGAGAAATAGGACTCCAATTTCTGGATCAAAGGCGGTTCCTCCCCACTCTGAACCCCCTCGGGTTCCTGGTATCAATAAGGTTTTCTGAGAATCTGGTGGGGTAAAAAAGCCCTTTGTATAGAGCTCCTCAAAGCGTTGTAAAACTGCCGCTCGCGCTTCCTCTGATACATCGGTAAGATCTTCCACGTCCATAGTTTGCCTGACATAGGGTTCGGGTTTTAGGGGAAAGGGCTGGGTAGGCCATGCCTCTTCTCCAGGAATACGACTTGGGGGTACCGGTCGCTCCTCTATGGGGAACAACGGCTCACCAGTTTCTCTATCAAAGACATATAGGAACCCTACTTTGCTCGTAAGGCTGACTGCGTCGATGGTCTTACTCTCTCTTTTTACTTGGACTAAAGTAGGGGGAGCTGGTAAGTCATAATCCCATAAGTCGTGGTGTATCGTTTGGAAATGCCAAATTAACTCCCCAGTAGCCGCATTGAGAGCCACCAAGCAATTTCCGTAGAGGTTTTTTCCCTTACGGTTGGCCCCGTAAAAATCGTATGTAGGCGAGCCCAATGGCGCATAAACCATTCCACGTGACTCATCCAGGCTCATTCCGCCCCAATTATTAGCCCCTCCCGTATACTTCCACGCATCCTCAGGCCAGGTTTCATACCCGGGCTCGCCAGGCTGGGGGATGGTGTGAAATATCCATTCCATTTCCCCAGTTTTCACATGGTAAGCCCGAATGTGTCCAGGTGCTGCATCGTAGGATTCCGATACTTCTGATCCCAGAATCAGGAGATCCTGGAAAATAATCCCGGGAGAAGTGGGTATCACCCAAATTGAATCTGGATCTACCCCAAGTCCTTCATTGAGGTCTACCTTCCCCTGGTTGCCAAACGTGTAAATGGGTTTACCCGTTTGAGCATTCAAGGCGAACAAGTAATTTCCTGCTGTAAAGAGAATTCGTTCCTCTTCCCCTTCTTTCCAGTAAGTTACTCCTCTCTTCATCCCTCCCCCTCGTTCTCCCTCAAAGGGATCAAAGGACCAGATTTTTTCTCCTGTCTCAGCATGTAATGCATATACCCAACTGCGAGAGGAGGTCAGGTAGACTACACTGTCAATAATGATGGGATTACATTCGTATTTGCCAAAACTTTGACCTTCAGGTACATCGTCGTGAATATAGGTCCAGACAAGCTCCAAACGCTGCACATTGGTCCTATTTATTTGATGTAACTGGGAGTAGCTGGTGCTGGCTGGGTCCCCTTTATAGACTTGCCAAGTTTGCCAATGGCTATTATTAGTTCTGCAAGCCTGAAAAAATAGCATACTACAGACCAAGTATATCCAAGATGATCGCATAGATTAATATACCAACTCTTTGAATGATTTGATTTGTACAAGGCTTATTTTTATTCCGTTCAAAAAGAAAAAACTATCCTTGGAATAAAAGAGCTCGCAAACAAGCAAATGAGTCATCTCGAAGTTCGAGATGACTCATTTTTATACATTAATGCTATGTATTTCCTAAAATTATCTCACGATAACCACTCGGTCTCTCCAGATTTTTTGGTCTCCATATAGCATAAGGATATAGGTACCTTCAGCAAGGGAGCTAAGATCCACACTTGCTGCTGGGCGGACATTGGAAAGAATAAGCCTACCGACTTGGTCGTACAAGCGCAGCTCATTAACGATTTCTCCTTTCACTGACCAGTTTAACTGCCCGGAAGCAGGATTGGGCCAAAGGGTAAGACCTCCTTCTTGAATAAGATCCCTCGTCGAAGTTGGAATCCCTTCTCCCACATCAAAGGTCAAATCGATATCTGTCCCGCCATCTTCTGCAGTAGAAGAATCGGACTTTATATCGGGTTGATGCTTCAGGATGACCTGGAAGGTCCCATTGGGAACACTATCTCCTGTAGTCCAAGAAGTAGACAAACCTAAAGGACGACCATTGTCGTCTTCATCATTGTAGTTTATAGGATCATCCCGATTATCAATGTTTCCATCTCCTTCTGGGCTAGTAAATATGCCTTCTGTCCAGGCAAAGAAAAACTGATGCTCGTCATCCTCTTCAGCAATCTCTTCTGTGATATTTTCTCCTTCTATCTCATTGCTGAGTTCAATAGAAAGGGTATAGGTAGTATTGGGTAACAGGCCAATAGTCTCAGATTCCACAAGACCGATGGGGCCTTCACCATCAGGATCTTGAGCTGTAACCGTAACGATGGAACTGCTATCTTCTGAAGTAAAGGTTAGTACTACATCTGTAATGATTTCCTCTTCATTCTCACATGGAGGCGCATCGGGGTTGTCTACGATGGTGATGTCCCAGGTAATATCTATGTCCGTGCCTCCATCCTGTGCAGTAGAAGTCTCTGACTTGATATTTGGCTGGTGCTTGAGAACTACGCGGAAGGTATCCGTGGTATTACCTTCTGTACAAGCGGTCGTCCAAGAGGTCATCAAGCCTACATCAAGTCCATTTTCGTCTTCATCGTCATAGATTATAGGATCATCCCTATTGTCAATGTTACCATTCCCATTGGGAAGATCGAAAAGCCCTTCTCCAAAGGAAAAAAAGAATTGATGCTCATCATCTTCTTCTCTGATCTCTTCGGTGATGTTTTCCCCTTCAAGTTCATTACTGAGTTCAATAGATAGGGTATAACGCGTACTTTCCATCAACTCAACTCCCTCAGTTACCTCTAGGCCTAGTGGACCGTCTCCATCTGGATCTTGAGCAGTAGCGGTTACAACGTCGCTACTATCCTCAGAGGTAAAGGTGAGCACCACGTCTGTAATGATTTCTTCCTCATTTTCGCATGGCGGCGCATCGGGGTTGTCTACGATGGTGAGGTCCCAGGTAATATCTATGTCCGTGCCTCCATCCTGTGCAGTAGAAGTCTCTGACTTGATATCTGGCTGGTGCTTGAGCACTACGCGGAAGGTATCCGTGGTATTACCTTCTGTACAGGCGGTCGTCCAAGAGGTCATCAAGCCTACATCAAGTCCATTTTCGTCTTCATCGTCATAGATTATAGGATCATCCCTATTGTCAATGTTACCATTCCCATTGGGAAGATCAAAAAGCTCTTCTCCAAAGGAAAAAAAGAATTGATGCTCATCATCTTCTTCTTTAATTTCTTCGGTGATATCTTCTCCTTCAAGATCATTGCGAAGTTCAATAGAAAGGGTATAACGCGTACTTTCCATCAATTCAATTCCCTCAGATACTTCTAGACCCAGTGGACCGTCTCCATCTGGATCTTGAGCAGTAGCGGTTACAACGTCGCTACTATCCTCGGAGGTAAAGGTGAGCACCACGTCTGTAATAATTTCTTCTTCATTTTCACAGGGCGGCGCATCAGGATTGTCTACAACAGTAACATTCCAAGTCAGATCAAACTCATTCGCTCCCTCTGTAGCAGTTGAGGTCTCAGATTTAGTTCCCATCTGATACTGAAGTACAACTCGGAACGTATCGGTTGTATTTCCTGGTTCTGTACAGGAGGTAGTCCAAGAGGTCGCCAATCCTACATCGAATCCGTTTGCGTCCTCATCGTCATAGTTTACAGGATCCTCCCTATTGTCGACGTTACCATCTCCATTGGGGAGGTCGAATAGTTCTTCTGCAAATGCAAAGAAGAAAAGGTAGTCCTCTTGGTTGGCACTTACAACAGCACCCAGGTCAGTAGCTCCATTTGCGATAGCGATCGTCAGGGTGTATTCTATACTCTCCCGCAGTTCGATATCTCCTGCTACCGTTAATCCTGAACCCGTATCAGTTGCTTCAGCAACTACAGGATCCCCTCCACCATCTGGGGTGAAGGTTAGGGTCACGTCTGTGATATCCCCCAGCTGCGCCTGCAGTAAGAAGGGGAAGGCAATTAATAGCCAGGTTAAAAATTGTGTGAAGTTTCTTTTCATGTCAGGTACATTGTTTTGAGTTAATAAAATTGAAAACTATCAAGTGTCTTAAAATTGTTTGAGAAATGTAAGCTTTCCAATGAGCTGTTGCTCCATAAAGCGTTCATCCAGAACGTCCATACGAGAATCATTGAAAACGAGATACACAAAGGAAAGCGGTTGATACTCCCAACTCGCCCGAAGGTTCCATCGACCCTGTTGGCTGAGAGAGTTGTATTGATAAAAAGTAGATACTTGTAAGCGGGGGTTTAGCGCAAAGCGAGTCCCTATGGTAGCCAACTGAGTATCCAGGTCCTGTTCTGCGGCACCTAAGCCTTTAATATCGTTGTACTCATAATTAAAGGTGAAAGCAATATGAGGGATTGGGGCTAGTCTTGCAGCAGCCTCAATTGTATTTCGAGTTCCGTTATAGAACTTACCAAAGTCATACCCAATATCCGCTGACCATTTTTTGGAAAGGTCCGTATTGTACTGGAAGAGGTAGCGGGTGTAAAAATAATCGTCCATGGCAATAGGCACGCCAAGTGGAGCAAAGTCAAAATTAATGTTCTGCCAAGTGGGGGTGAAGGACATTTCCAAAAAGCTATTGTCCTTGAACCAGAGGTATACGGGAAAGATGTAGATAGCAGCTTGCTGGAAGCGGGAGGGATCTGTGGCATCGTGGTTGAAGTTGAAGAATACGCCTGGATCCCACCTTCGAATCCAATCAAATTTTTTAGGTCGCCAAATGTAGTATCCTCCTGGATTATGCCGGATTACATTATTTTGGCGAACGAAGCCCATACCGGGATTATATGCTTCATCCGTATATTCAGTAACCCATCCAACATAATATTTATTGGTGCTGTTGCCAGCTGAAATCCTCCCAGCAAAGCCTGTATTTCCACTCTGTTCATCGATAGAAGTACTGAACAGATACTGGATATCTAACTCACTAGTAGGCCTTATTTGCCCATCTATAGTTAGGGTTGTATTATTATTCGAGGCTAGCTCTAACGCGGGATTTTCAGCATCTAAACGATGAGTCAGCATCACTCCTACATTATTCTCCCTTCCATAATTCCTCAAATACCTGAGGACCCCAAAATTTGATGTAGAGGAATTGGCTGTTTCGCCCTGCCGGGCAAATAAGCCTGCTAGGCCATACTTTTCTGTCCGCTGGGTAAACCTAGCCCCTACCTCAATTGGAACGGGCCGGGCATTAAAATCTCCTTCTAAACCAATCCGCCTACTGAAAAAAGGTCTTATAGAAGTTTGAAATCCTCCAGCCCAGATCCCTGAGTTTTCCAAAAAGAATTGTCTTTGCTCTGGAAAAAATATGTTGAAGCGCTCTAGGTTATTAACCGCCCGATCCAGGTTTGCTTGGGCGAAATCCGTATTAAAAGTTACATCCAGTACTGTTCGAGGGTTTATGGCCCATTTGATATCACCTCCAAATTTCACCTCTCCCACTGAACTTTCCTCTTCTCCCTCCTGTATCCGATCATATTGATACAAGGAATAGGGTTCGAATCGCAGGTTTGTTGCAGGAGGAGGCAATTCTACCCCTTTTAGCTTGGCTGCATAGGTCATACGATAAGGAGTAAAAGACTGAGGGATCGCAGGAAAGGTGGAGACTTCGATGTCCCTCCTCGCATATCGCACAAAGGTTACCCCCCACTCTACGGGTTTCCCATCGGCTGGCAAATCATAGCGAAGCGATTTAAATGGAATGGCAAATTCTACATAATAACCCTGATCATTTCTGTGTGTCCGAACCCTCCACAAGGTATTCCAACCATTATCAAAGGAATTTCCATTAAAGTTCTGGAAGTCCCGTTGGTTACCGTAGGGAGTAGTCTGAAAGGCATAGGCATATTGCTTGAGATTTTGCGGGTCTAGGGCAACACCAAACAGGTCATTTTCTCCCCAACTAAAATCCCGCATCAAATCCTGGACACGTATCCCCTTGATTCCCATAGAATCTACACAAAATGCTCCAATATACAGGTTCTTGTCATCAAAAAGCACACGTACCTCTGTCTCATATTTAATGGGCCCTCCTTGTCGGGGTTCTCTTCGAAAAAAGTCTATCGCAGGAATGGCCCTTTCCCAGTCGCTATCATCCAGTAATCCATCGATCTTAATTGGGGAAAGGGCTCTGACTGCGAAAATTTCCAGGGGCTTTTCAGGAGGTGGGAAGTTTTCATCCTGAGCCCCAACGAGGCCTGGAAGTAACAATGCACACTGAAAAAGAACGATTCTTCCCGTAGGAATTTCCTCTAAATAAGAACCAAGGGAATCCCATGGAGTGATAAACCTATATATTATATGGAAGGTAGAGGCTATGGTCATATGCTAATTTTATTTCGACACATAGACCTTCAGCGTGGTTAATTCTGAGACCTGGAAATAGCTAGCAGAAAATCGTTTTGATAGGTTTATAGCCTGTAACATGGTCTGGTAAGTTTGGGTTAACATTCATATACTGAAGGGAAAAGGAGCTAAAAAGAAAACATCTACCAGAATAGGCTGGGAATACCTTAGTAATTTAGGAAAGGTCCTAGTAGAATCGGATTTACATAAGCTACGATGCTTTTCCGCTTAACTCTCTAAAAGGTGGGAAACAATACCCTCAACCTTTAAATAATGGAGGGCCTCTAAGGAAATAAAAACGAAGCGCTATCTTTGAAAAAAGAATAAAATGTATTTCCATAGCCTTCCCGGCTAAGAAGGTAGAAGGAAGAGGCGTCAAGGTGTGAATTGTGGGGTGATTTTTGAAGTATAAGTCACAAAAATCACAATCTTCGCTATCCTCTACAAGTGTAAATTGCCCATCAACTTTGTGGGTTGCTACATGTGCGCAGGATTCGTGGTGACTGAGAAAATGTAAGGCAAATAGTATGGGTAGTGCAAGAAAATATCCCGCGCCTACCATAGATCCTATTTGAACCCATTTTTTCATGGGCCGTAATATAGGACTTTTTTACTCAATCATGCAACAGTGTTGCAATATGGTATGTAATATCCGCACAGATACAGTTAATAGAAAAGTGTGCAAAAGACTTACTTTTTTATCTTCTCCTCATAGGTCGACACCCAATCATCCACGGTAATTTTCTCCATTAGCTCGCCTATCAGCTCATAGGGGATGTCATCCATTTTTTTAAAGCGAATACAGCTCTTTCCCATATTCAATTTGCGCTTACTGTGCTTGGGGTACGCTTCCCGAAACCATTCCAATAGGTCGGGATCTGCATAAATCCCGGAATGGTATAACGCAATATAGTTTTTCTGAGAAGCGATATTCACAAACGGTAGTGGATCTTTAGGATTGCAGTGGTAGCCGTCAGGATATCTACTATGCGGGACTACATAGCCGATCATTTTATATTGAATACACTCTTTAAAGCCTTTGGGAATGTGCGCTCTAACTGTATCCCTTAACTTATTCATGGCAGGCTTTCTTTCTTCTGGAATTACCTCGAGGTATTCCTCAACTGTTGCTGCGTCGTAATTCATTTTGAATGGTCTTCTTTTATCTTCTGTCGATGGTTTGCTAGGGCGTTCCCCATTTTGAGGATAAAGGGGGCCAAACTATGTAAGTATGGACTAGCTAAGCAGTCCGTTTGATCTCCATGCCAATATCTTCTGGAAGGTGAAAGTCCTGAGGCTGGGGATCTTCTCCAAGCAGATAGGCAAAATCAGACTTTTTGATTCGCGCGTAACGGCGGAGGGCTTCCATCTCCTCACTTGAGTAGGTATGTCCATCTTGTGGTGTAGGAATTTCCAATTCCTCAGCAAGTTTTATAGCGACTGAAGGAGATAAGATTATCTCTTCTTCTATAAACTCTCTTTGGCTAATTCTGCGCTCATTCCGCGCCAGGGAATGAATCATTTCCAATTCCTGAATACCGATATATTCCTGCTTTATAAGAGATAAACACTCTCTGCTATATTTCCCATCTGAGGAGGGAACAATACGATTCCTACGAAGGGTACTGCGAACCTGTTGAAAAGGCACTCCCGTTATCTGCGCAATTTCCCCGGGAGTCAAAAACGAATTCTCCTTAAAAATGTATTTTCTCATATGATTTAACCGAAGTATATGATTTCCGCAACGAAATCAAGGTGCTATACTTTATACTGACCTAGTTGTTCTACGGAAAATAGAATACGAAGGTTATCGTATGATAAGCCTCGTGGAAATTCTAAAATGAACCTTCACTGCCCGCTTCTACTAATTCAGCTTTGGAAAATGCCATCGGGGAGGAAGGCTTAGAAGAAGAAGGGGCGTCAAAGGGGGGGGCCGTCTTTGGGAACCAGTTTCCTATTTGAGGAATAGACCAAATGGGAAGCCCACGAACTGGTCGGATGATATCCTGCTCAATACTGTTACCTACAGCCACTAAAATGGGATGCAGCTTTCTGGCATTCTCTTCCGCCCTTTCGTCCTCTAAGTCCATGGTGATTTCTTGACTGGGTAAAGAAGTCTTGCCCGATCCGAGCAACTTCGTTTCTGCTACTGGCTTATACAAGATGAACCCCAACACATCGTCATGGGTAATACGCGAGCTATTCTGCACAAAGTACTGTAAAATGCCTTCTTTCGGAGAGGCCAGTTTCCAAAGTAGGTGCCTCCCAGTATCAGGCTCTTGCACAACAATCTGGCAAATGAGTTCTCCTTCTTTGACAGGTTGGCCAGGAACCCGCAGCCATTTATACACATACAGGTTTTCTGGCGTGAAGTGAAGAGAAGCGATTAGGTTACTTAATGTAAGTGAATAACTATATGGGTAGTCATCATAATTTTTCTCTTGAAAATGGTTTACATTTTTCCGTACCTCAGGTCGGTAGTAAGTCTTGAAAAAGTGCTTTCGGTCAGATCTGAGGATGATAATTAAGTCTATAATACTGATTACTAGGGGAATATAGGTCCAGAAAAATAAAGTATATAATACCCCTAATGTATACTGCTTTAGGTGATAGCGATGCCCCCCTATCCATCCTGTGAATAGGGTAAAGAGTATAAGGGTATTCCTACTTTTTTGATAGCCCATTTCCTATACAGCAAATATGATATTCCCAGTACTATTTTTAAAGAAAAAACAACATATGCATAAAATTTATTCAAAAAAAACAAACTTCAGTAAAAACCTAACTATTTCCCTAAGCGAAATAAAAAACATATTCCTTGCTACAAAATTCTGTACATGGTCCTTTAATTTTTCTTTTTTAACTTCCTCCAGGCTTGCTTCCAAGCTAGAAGCCATTACTCTACACTACTACTCCCTAATACCTATTACTTACGACCTACACCCCTATTTCCCTATACCCAAATATCCTTATTCCTAACACTCCCGACCCCATGTCTTACTACAAAATCATCGACGGAATTCGCTACGAAAGGATGCTACTAGAAAAAGCTGAAACCTTCCAACAAGTTCATCCAACAAATCAAATTGATCTGGAAGCCATGCAGCAGCTATACGCACATGCGAAGGATAGCAGAAGGGTTACCGAAACAGAACAGCGCACCCTTTACTACATATATGATTACTTTGACACACATCCTGAGGCCAAGGCATGGTTGGACGCACAGGACTTTGCCTTCTCTACTTGGGATATTCAGACCAAACGAGTATTGTATGATAGATACGACCTTTATAACATAAAGTGGGAATTTCCTGAGGATGAGATGATTCGCCAAGAAGCCCTGCGGGGAAAGGATTCCCCTATCAATTTTGAGCTTGCACTAAGTCATGCAATACATAGTTTCATATATGATCCAGGACGAGGAGAATTAGGCATCAGAGAGTTGGTAGACTACCGCTTCCTAGACTTAGAAGGTCCACAATGGATTACAGAGGCAGTTCGCTCTTTTGTGAATCGGGGTACCCTCTACCTGATCCCCTTGGATAGGAGTACCTGGACAGAATTCGAATTTGAACTGCCTTTTATAGATCTTGTGGAAGGAATAGAGTCATCCTACTGGCTATTTGGCTTGCATATTCCCGAAATTCCCCTATTCCGCTTTTTGGCCTTTGTCCATCGCCAGCAGGCTGAATGCTATACGCAAACCTATTTTACCAAATCCCTTCCTACAGAAAAGCGTGTACACTTTGTACTTTCTCAGATGTTGGGACTCGACCGAGTTTCCTGGACCATTAATGGAGAAGCGGCAAATACCCAGGAGAAAAATTACCCTACTAACCAACAAAGCTGGGAGCAATCCCTATATGTTGCGCTAGACCGAGGGCTATATAATCGGGAAAGCAGTTTATCCTTTTGGGACCACCTTACAGAAGAAATATGGCCAGATCCTGAGAAAAGCATAAGTGCTTATATTCGCGAATACCTGGCAAATGGATGCAAGGTGCATTTGTTGTCTAATCACGACCTAGCGAAGGCCTTTTTCCCCCTCCCTGAATCTATTCATCTTTCCTTTGAAGATTTCTGGTACTTCGGCTTGGTCTTCCCTGGGCAAACGAACATTCAGGTTCTGATTGGTAAATCGAGAAAGGGGCAAGGAATCGGTGATAGCTGGAACGATGCCTTCATCCTAGATGATATGCCCTTCGAAAATCGCGTAACTCAGATCCTCCAAGAGGACTTCAAGTTGGAAGGCCTACGTTGGGAGATAAACCCGGCCGAGGTACAATTCCAACACGACACGTACGATCCTTGGTGGAGAAATACATCTTCTGTCATCCGACAAGCAATCCATACCTATCTGCACGATTACCTATCTGACCAGTACTTATTTTACTGGGTGTCCCAAATCCATGGAGACGAATTCCATCCAGATAACTTTTCGTCAGATCGGGAATATCGACAAGCAGTGAGTAATCAAATACATCGCTA